>DATKMQ010000102.1 GCA_035541755.1 Syntrophorhabdaceae bacterium | reverse complement strand
GCCGAAACCTGGCTGTTAAGGCAGATGTTCTCGACCCCCAGAAGCAGCGTGATCTAGTTGAACAGACCAATCCCCGGCTCCTCGAAGGAACGGTCTGGTATCTGGAAGATCCCCGAGAGCTTGTTCACGCAGAAATCGCATACCCCCGCTCCAAAAGGAATGGTGACACATCAGGGCTCTTTGTTTCTTCCTATGGGAATTTTGGCCGGTATGTCCGTCGTACCCTTAAGGACTGTGTCGCTCAAGGCCAAAGATTTGGCAGGGATGAAGTAGATACGATTATCAGGTTTCTATTTCTGGCTTTAAAGCGTTACGGTATCGTGGAGCAGGTGCGCGGGGGAGATGTTCCAGGCTACCAGATCAATCACGATTCTTTACGATGGATAGCAGGAGACGGCAAGGAGAGACACATTGACCGGACGCGGTTGCTTGAAGCGGGAGAGATTCCACCCGAAGTGAACACGTACTTTGCTGCGTGCTATCAAAAATTCGTCGATTTGAAGTGCGTGCTTGAGGCGCGTGAACACACGGCCCAGGTAGCATCTGAAGATCGAGAAGAACGGGAAGATCGCTTCCGTAGCGCTCAGCTTCCTCTGCTTTTCTGCTCGCCCACCATGGAGCTGGGGGTTGATATCGCCCAACTCAATGTTGTTAACATGCGTAATGTTCCGCCAACGCCTGCCAACTATGCTCAACGAAGCGGACGTGCCGGCCGTGGTGGTCAACCCGCGCTTGTCTATACGTACTGTGCGGGCCGTAGCCCCCATGACCAATACTATTTCCGGCAACCCACGCAAATGGTCGGTGGCTCGGTTGCGCCGCCACGGATAGATCTTAGAAACCGCGACCTTGTGAGGTCACACATCCACGCCATATGGATGGAGGTGGCGAAACCGGACCTCGGCAAGACCCTTACCGCCGTATTGGACATTGAGCACGAAGACGGTAAGCTCCACCTTCCAATCAAGGACTTCGTGAAAAAGGAACTTGCTAATCCTGTGCATCGAACAGCTGCATTCAACAAGGCGAATCACTTGATAAACGGCATTAGGGATACGCTTTCCGGGGCTGTTTGGTTCCACGACAATTGGATCAAAGAAGTGTTTGATCAGATTGAAAGGAATTTTGACGTGGCATGTACGCGCTGGCGCGAGCTTTATCGCGCAGCCGCCCGCCAGCGCGAACTTCATCACAAAATTATAGGAGATCATACAAGACCAGAGGCTGAACGAACGCAATCCCGTCGCCTTCGTGCCCAGGCAGAAAGCCAGATCCGCCTTCTCACCGAAGCGGAGGGCATTTATGAGGGTGACTTTTATTCCTATCGCTACTTTGCGGCGGAGGGTTTTCTACCGGGCTACAATTTTCCCAGACTTCCGATATCTGCCTATGTTCCAGGACGTAGTCAGCGTAAGGGAAGGGATGAATTTGTCTCCCGACCCCGCTTTCTTGCCATCTCCGAGTTCGGCCCCCGGGCCATGATTTATCACGAAGGAGGACGGTACAGGGTTTACAAGGTCAATCTGGATTTTGGATCAGAGGATGTTGAGGCAAGCCATGCCCTTGTGACAAACACTATGAAACGATGCACAAGCTGTGGGTATGCCCACATGGAGCAGGGAGCCAATCTTAGAGAGGTATGTGACCATTGTGGCAATTCCCTTGAGGCTGACTCCGTTATTCCCGACCTTGTGCATCTCCAGAACGTCAGTTTGAAACTGGCCCAGAGAATCACGTGCGACGAAGAGGAGCGTTTACGCTTTGGCTACAAAATGCTCACGTCCTATCGCTTCCCTGGTGTGGGCGGAAAGCTTGACCGTAAAGACACAAATGTGTACATCGGCGATCAGCCCGTCATGAAACTGAGCTATGGCGATGCTACTCAACTGTACCGCATTAATGTGGGGTGGGCCAACCAGAGAGGCAACCAACCTCCCGGTTTTATCCTCGATCTTGAGCGGGGGTATTGGGCCAAGAATGCAGCAGACGCGGATGACCCCGGGGACCCGTCAGCAGGACGCAAGATGCGCGTTGTTCCCTATGTGACTGATACAAAAAATGCTCTGGTGATGCGGCTTGAGCCGGTGAGACCTGCAGCCGAGATGGCGAGTCTGCAAGCGGCCTTCAAAGAAGCAATCCAAAAACACTATCAGCTTGAGCCCAGAGAGTTGTCCTGTGAAGGCTTGCCTTCGCTTAAGGACCGTCGGGAGATTCTTTTCTACGAGGCGTCAGAAGGTGGAGCTGGTGTCCTACGCCAGTTGGTTGAGGACCCCAAGGCCCTTCCTTTACTCGCGCGCAAAGCCCTTGAAATCTGTCATTTTGATCCCGATACCGTGGAGGATCGGGCATCTAAAACCTGCGGAAAGGCTTGCTACGAGTGCCTCCTCGACTATAGCAATCAGCCTGATCACCAGCATCTCGATCGCTATCTTATCAAGAACATTCTTGCAGAACTTGCAAGGGCAGAAAGCAGGCCGGCAGGTGGCGCGGGGTCGCGCTCTGAGCGCATGGCCAATCTGCGCAAGCTTTGCGACAGCAAGCTTGAAATCAAGTGGCTTGACCTCGTGGATGATCTTGTACTGCGTCCTCCGAGCCATGGGCAGTACCTCATCGAGTCATGCTCTACCCGCCCAGATTTCTTCTATCGTGAGTATAATGCGGCGATCTATGTGGATGGTCCGCCTCACGATGAACCGCACCAGATCAAAACCGATGAAGAAATCACGCGTAACCTGAAGGAAGAGGGCTATATAGTAATCAGATTCCATCACAAGGAAGACTGGAGAGGGATATTCCTGAAGCATCCCGATATTTTCGGAGAAGTCGAATGATAACACAAAGCAACCTGTCAAAGCCAGGCACGCTGGTACGTTCCCGGGGACGGGAGTGGCTTGTGCTCCCTGAATCGACTGATGAAGTCCTCATGGTCCGTCCCCTCGGAGGTCTCGATGAGGAGATTGTTGGCATCCTACCTTCGGTAGAGCCTGTCGAGTCTGCTACATTTCCCTTTCCGTCTCGACAGGATGTGGGTGATTTCACCTTGGGCCGCCTCCTGCGAGAAGCAGCACGGCTTTCCACGAGAGCGGCAGCGGGACCTTTTCGGAGTTTCGCCCGGATTGCGGTAGAGCCTCGTCCTTATCAGCTTGTCCCCCTTATGATGGCGCTTCGACTCGACCCTATCAGGCTTCTTATAGCCGATGACGTGGGTATCGGAAAGACTATTGAAGCTGGGTTGATAGCCCGCGAAATGCTCGATAGAGGAGAAATCCACCGTCTGGTGGTACTTTGTCCACCGGCCCTGGCCGAGCAATGGCAGAAAGAGCTTGAGGAAAAGTTCCATATTGAAGCGGAGCTGGTGTTGAGTAGTACCATCCAGCGACTGGAAAGGGACCTGCCCATCGGTGTATCCGTCTTCGATCGCCATCGGTTCGTGGTAGTCTCTACGGACTTCATCAAGAGCGACCGGAGGGCCGCAGATTTTGAGTTGAAATGTCCGGAGTTTGTCATCGTGGATGAGGCCCATGGTTGTACTGTGGCCGGCGGGGTGGGCAGGGGCAGACAGCAGCGATTTGATCTGGTCCGTAAGATCGCTCAAAAACCCGACCGTCACGTAGTACTTGTGACCGCCACTCCTCACAGTGGCAATGAGCTCGCGTTTCGGTCGCTGCTGGGATTGCTCAATGAAGAGTTTTTTGATCTTCCCACCGACATTGGAAAGGAAGAGCGTGAGAGCGTGCGAAGAAAGCTCGCGCGCTACTTGGTCCAGCGCCGTCGAGCCGATATCCGTCACTATCTTGAGACAGATACGTCTTTTCCAACGAGGCTCGATAAGGAAGAAACCTACGCTTTCAGCCCAGAATACAGACAACTCTTTGATGACATCTTTCGTTTTGCTCACGAGTTTGTTTCCGACAAAGGAACCGGAGAACGTCATCGCCGGGTCCGATACTGGTCGGCTCTTGCACTGTTGCGCTGTGTGTCATCCAGTCCTGCCGCAGCAGCAGCAACACTTAGGAGCCGAGCAGCCGCAGATGAGGCATCCCCAGGGGAAGTGGATGATGTGGGTCGTCGCACTGTCCTTGATCAGGACGATGTAGATGATGTCGCTACGCTCGATTTCAGCCCTGGTTCAGATTCTAATGAGGACAGCGATAATGTCCGCCGGAAGCTCCTTGCCTTCGCCCGTCGGGCGGAAAACCTCGATGTCGGGCTCGACAATAAACTCAAGGGGATGGCAAAAGAGGTCAAGGCACTTATCAAGGATGGTTTTCAGCCCATTGTCTTTTGTCGTTTCATTGATACGGCCGATTATGTGGCTAAGCATCTCCGCGGTCTGCTTCCGGCGGGGGTTCGTGTCGAATCGGTCACAGGCCTACTACCTCCAGCCGAAAGGGAGGCGCGTATAGCTGCCCTGGTTGAGGGAAACGATGAGTATGTGCTTGTGTGTACTGATTGTCTCTCCGAAGGCGTGAATCTTCAGGAACACTTCAATGCGGTTTTTCATTATGATCTCTGCTGGAATCCCACACGACACGAGCAGCGGGAGGGCAGGGTAGACCGATTCGGTCAGGAAAAGCCTCAAGTGCGGGTGATTACTTACTACGGAAAAGACAACCCCATAGACGGTGTGATTCTTGATGTGCTTATCCGTAAGCACAAGAGCATCAAGAGCGAATTAGGCGTCACCGTGGCGGTGCCTGGTACCAGTGAACAGATCGCCGAGACGCTTTTTGAAGGTGCGCTCTTCCGGGAGGCAACGGCAAGCAACCCGGCGCAGCTCACTTTTGATTTCTTCAATGAGATTGAACCAAGAAAGGCTGCCTTTCATGCCGAATGGGAAAACGCGCGAGAAAAAGAGAAGGCAAGTCGCTCTCGGTTTGCTCAGCATTCTCTTGATAAAGATACCGTTGCAGCAGAGCTCAGGAGTGTGCGTGAGTCCATAGGCCGGAATGAGGATGTAGCACGGTTCTTTCGTACCCTTCTCCAGATAGCTAAGGTGCCCGTGGAGGACTGTGGTCAATCAGTGAAGGTGCACCTGAGCGATGAAACACCGCGTGCGCTTCGCCAGGCCCTGGGGCGTGAAGAACCGTTCACGGGGCGCTTCGATCTTCCTCTCCAAAAGGAAGAAATCTATCTCGGCCGCACCAGTCCGATAATTGAGGGGCTGGCCGGCTGGGCCCTCGATGAGGCCCTCGATCCAATTACCCGAAATGACAATAGAGTGGCGTCACGGTGCGGAGCGATGTCGACGTCGGCCGTGGCCAGTCGGACAGTGATACTCCTGGCCCGTTTTCGTTATCATTTGCACGTTGCTGGGACGGTAGGTGAAACAATTCTTTGCGAGGAGACAGTTCCGCTTGCCTGCCGCGGCCCAGTATCAAACATCGAATGGTTAAGCGCAGAGGAGAGTGAGACGCTTCTCGCCGCCACACCCGAACGCAACCTTATTGCTACCGCCATTGAACAACAGATAGATTTACTTTTTGACGCTCTTGGTAGTATCCAGCAAGCCCTTGAACCAGTGGCCCAGAAGCGTGCGGTTGCTCAGCTTGAGGCCCACGAAAGGGTCCGGGAAGCGTCGCGAACGAAGGGCCGTGTTACCGTTGAGCCCGTGCTACCCGTCGATATTCTCGGGGCCTATGTCCTTTTGCCGAGGCTTCCCTAATGGCACGGCGAGTAAATGAATTTCAGACAATCCGGTCCGAAGGTGGACTCTTACCGTCTGATCTGCTAAGGCGCATAATAGATCCAAAAGAAAAGATACCTGGTACGGAGCCTCAAGATTATGGCTTGCCCCACGGTGATCGCATCAACGAGACAATCACACAATCGTGGAACAGATTGCGGCGCCACTGGGCTGAATTTAGTGACGCCGTGCAGAAACTCCCCGAAGGAGAGCCGGGCACGGGCGTCACCAACGACAAGTGGAACCTGCCCCTTCTGCGTGAGTTGGGGTTTGGTCTCCTACCGACTACCGCCGGCCCTGAAATAGAAGGCCGCACTTACGCAATCAACCGGTTCTTGGGTCCAACGGCTATTCATCTGATCGGATGTAATCTTAGCCTTGACCGTCGGGCTGCAGGTGTGCGTGGTGCTGCGTCTGCCAATCCTCACGGCCTTGTTCAGGAGTTCCTTAACCGGGCAGAGGGATACCTGTGGGGTATTGTCTCCAATGGCCTTCGGTTTCGCATCCTTCGTGATAACCAGGCGCTGTCACGTCAGTCTTATCTGGAATTTGATCTTGAAGCTATGTTCATCGGAGAGGTCTTCTCAGACTTTGTACTTCTCTGGCTCGTGGCACATGCCACGCGCTTCACCGTTTCAGACGGTGGGAGGCCCGAGGGTTGTTGGCTTGAACAGTGGACCAAACTTGCCGAAGAGCAGGGAACGCGAGCCCTCGAATCACTCAAGGGTGGTGTCGAGAAGGCCCTCGAAGTACTCGGACAGGGGTTTGTTGGCCACCCACGTAACACGGCCCTTCGTGAGAACCTGCGCACTGGGGCACTTTCTCCGGGCGAATTTCACGGTCAACTTCTTCGGGTGGTGTACAGGCTTATCTTTCTCTTTGTTGCTGAAGATAGGACATTAGAGGGAATTCCTCTCATTCACGCACGTGATGATTCTGAGGAGGGACGACAAGCCCGTGAACGCTACGCTATCCACTATAGCACAGCACGTCTCCGGGAGCTGGCTGCAAACATAAGGGGCAGCAGGCATGGCGATCTCTGGCACCAGTTCAGCCTGCTGGTGGGTGCTGTTTCGGGCGATGATCGCTTTGTCGGTGCCCGCGAGCATTTGGCCTTGCCTGTGCTGGGAAGTTTTCTCTGGTCTGCGGTAACCACTGAGGCTGTCAACGCCCCAAACCTGACAGAAGGGGAGGGGACAGAACTTGCAAATACTGATTTTCTCGAAGCAATTCGCCATCTTGCCTTTACCCGACAGGGGAAAGTGCTAAGGCCAGTAGACTATAAGAATCTCGGATCCGAAGAGCTTGGCGGTGTCTATGAGAGTTTCCTTGCGCTCACTCCCCAGATCAGCGGAGATGGTACTCGGTTTAGCTTTGCAGAGTTTGCCGGGAATGAACGCAAGACCTCTGGCTCCTACTATACACCCGATTCCCTTGTGCAATGTCTGCTCGACTCTGCCCTCGATCCAGTGGTGGAGGAAGCGACCAAGGGCAAGGTCGATGCTGAAGCGGAAAAGGCGATTCTGTCACTTAAGATCTGCGATCCTGCGGTGGGCTCCGGTCATTTTCTTGTTGGCGCTGCCCACAGGCTTGCTCGCCATCTGGCCCGGATACGAGCCATTGCCCAGGGCGAGAGCGAACCATCCCCACCTGTGTATCAGCATGCTCTCAGAGATGTGATTGGACATTGTCTTTACGGAGTGGATATCAATCCCATGGCTGCCGAACTCTGTAGGGTAAGTTTGTGGCTAGATGCCTTGGAGCCTGGAAAACCGTTATCATTTCTTGACCACCACATCCGCGTCGGTAACAGTCTGCTCGGAACAACCCCAGAACTGATTATTCAAGGCATACCCGATGACGCCTTCAAGCCTATCGAAGGGGACGACAAGAAAGCCTGTGCTGAACTGAAAAAACGGAATAAAGTTGAGCGCAAAGGGCTGGGGCCTTTGTTTGCGAAGCAGGAGGCGGAGATTCAGGCACAACTCGCAAAAGCTGCCGCCGAATTGGAAGAGTTGCCTGATGATCGGCCCGAGGATGTTGATTGCAAAGAGTTGGTATTCCGCAACCGTGAAGAAGCAGAAGAATATCGTCATAAAAAACTGCTTGCCGACGCGTGGTGCGCAGCGTTTGTGATAAAGAAATATTTACGTGAGCCGGGAAGGGAAAGTAGCGCCACCGGAATCACGCAAGGGAATCTCAATGATCTCGTTGGCGGTAAGCAACTGCCCAACGAACTTAATGCCGAAGTCGAACGCCTTGCAGATCTATATCAGTTCTTTCACTGGCATTTGGCCTTCCCGGAAGCATTTGCGCGAGGTGGCTTCGATTGCGTGTTGGGCAATCCGCCATGGGAGACAATGGAACTTAGTGACAAGGAATTCTTTGCGGAGTCCAACCCCACTATTACCGCTGCGGACAGCCGATCACGTCGGAAGACTGCTATTCAAGCTCTGGAGAAGATTGACCCCAGACTTTACCAAGCATATGAAGCAACACGCCGACGGAGTTTTGCAATTCGATCCCTTATTCAGAATTCTGGTCTTTATCCTCTTTCGGCTTTTGGGCGAATAAATAGCAGCTCGTTATTCACTGAACTCGCGTTCCGACATAGCAACAAAGATGGCTACCTGGGCATGATCGTCCCATCATCTTTACTCACGGATGCCTACAACCGCTATTTTTTTGATTCACTTTTTTCCGGACGCAACTTGGTGTGTGCTTATGACTTCGAGAATCGCTCACACTTGTTCTCCTCCGTACATCCGCAGTTCAGGTTCTGTCTCTTGACCATCACCCGTCACATTCAACCTAACCCTACGGTATTTGTTTATTATGCTCATGACCCATCCGAGCTCACTGATCGGGTAAGACGAATTTGCTTGTCTCCGGATGACGTTGCTTGTATGAATCCCAACACCAAAACAATGCCAATTCTCATTACGCAACGAGACGCTGAACTTTGCCTTCGAAGTCACCGAAAACACCCGATCTTGCACCAAGAAGTTGAAGATGTAAATCTCTATAAAGTAGAGTTCTGGACGACTTTCTATATCAAAGAAGCTTCAGCTCAGTTCCTCCCAAACAAGGAACAAAACCGAAAAGAGAATTCCTTAGCCGTTTACGAAGGTAAAATGTGTCATCAGTTTGACCATCGGTTTGCGTCCTTTGCCCACGAAAGCACTAACATTGATACGGTTCCGGCTTCCGCCAAGGAGAACCCCTGGTTATTCGCAAACCCCCGTTATGTTGTTTCCAGCCAAATATTTGATGAAGCCACCCAAAAAAGGTTGCGATTCGGTTGGTTCCTCGGCGTACGCGACATTACGAATGCGACTAATGAGCGAACATGCATTGCATTTGTGTACCCGCGGCTTGCCAGCTTCGATACCATCCGCAACATGACACCAACAGTCAAAGAGCCCGAGTTAATCTCTGCGTTCATTGCAAACCTCAATTCTTTCATGTTCGACTATCTATCGCGCCAAAAGGTTTCCGGCACCCATTTCACGTTTTCGTACTCCAAACAGGTCGCCATTGTAAGCCCTGAACAAGTTCTTGCTGCTCGATTCCAAGATGAACCCGCATCCTGTGCTCACTGGATGCGGGATCGCGTCCTCGAGCTCACCTATACAGCGTGGGATTTGGAAGCTTTTGCGCGTGACTGCGGCTACAATGGTCCGCCCTTCCGATGGGACGAAGGACGCCGCTTCCTGCTTCGCTGTGAACTCGATGCTGCATTTTTTCATCTGTATCTCGGTTCAGAGGAAGAGTGGCGAAAAGAACCGGAAAGCCTCACCAGTGCATTCCCCACTCCTCGTCACGCCGTTGATTACATCATGGAGACCTTCCCCATCGTGAAGCGCAAGGACGAATCTGCCCATGGTACATATCGGACCAAGGATACCATTGTGGAGATCTACGACGCCCTTACCGACGCAATCCGTGCCGGTCAGCCCTACCAGACCCGTCTCGATCCTCCCCCTGGCCCCCCAGCAGACAATAAAGGCAACTTCCTCCCTCTCTTCGAATGGAAACCCGGCCAGCCCAAGCCCGCTGATTGGCCATCTCACATCCACGCACCAAAAGGATGTTCATAATGAGCCGACCTTCGGTAATCAGAATTGACTATGAGTCCGAAGGTTTTTCGCCCGGTGGACCAGTTTCGAACGGCCATGCGGTGCTCGAGACATCTTGGGACGATCTGCTGTGGGCTGCAATGACGATAGGACGTCCTAACCGCCAATACGTATTCAGATACGGCCTTTCGTCAATGTACGAAGCGTTATTCCGAATATCCTTGGTTAGAATGGCACTTGAACAAAGCGGACCAAGAGCATACAGACTCAACAGGACCCAGGCGGTGAAAACGCTGGACCCATCAGAAAAAGGTGCAGTTAGTTATTTCCTCGGCATGGTTATGTGCAAGCTCTTTTCTGCTAAGCTTCTCGACGCCCCGTGGGTTTTACATCTTGATGTTTTTCGTGATCAACTCAACCCGAAGGTTCTAGGTGGACGTTCTCGCCCTGATCTTGTCGGGCAAACCAGTTCCGGTGAATGGGTAGCACTTGAATCCAAGGGACGCGTCAGTCAGCCGAGCTCGGATGTGAAGAATAAAGCAAAACAACAAGCAAAAAGACTTATTAGTGTAGATGGTTTGCCACCATCATTTCAGATTGGTGCCGTCACATATTTTCGCAATGACGTTTTGCAATTCTTTTGGAGGGACCCCGAACCGGGTGACTTAAAGATTCGGAATTCCATCAAGGTTAACACTGAAGAGGGCGTCTGGGGCTATTATTATCGGCCCATATTTGAACTATTGCGATCATATACTTTAGATTCTGACGAAATGCCCAGTCGTGCGGATCAAATGGTCATAGTTAAGGAATTGGATTTAGATCTGAGTATCCATCCGATCGTACTAAAGCACTTACTTGCTGGCCAGTGGGGAAATGCAAAAAAATTATGTACCGAGCACGTGCACTCGCTTACAGAAAATGGTTATCAGGCGGATGGAATTCGAGTTATTGCGGGAGACTCTTGGTTTCAGCCATTTGAGGACTAATTAGAAATGGCGAATCCGAGAAATACGAGGTGAAAATATGCCGATTGAATTTGGTTTCTGGCGAATCGATCAGAAAATTAGAGAAATAAACTTCGAGCCCATGACCACGGAATCACGACTCGAAGAAATCCTTGATTCCAACATAACCATAGCTGCACCCCATCTGATGGTGATAGGCCGGCAGGTGAGAACTTCATTTGACAAGGTGATCGATCTTCTTGCCATCGATGTTGAAGGAAATCTTTCGGTCATCGAGCTCAAGAAGGACAAAACATATCGCGACATTGTTTCTCAAGTTCTCGACTATGGCTCATGGGTTAGGACACTACGAGACGAGGACATCGCAAGGATCTATCATGACTATGTGACAACCTGGCACCCGGACCGGCAGGCGAGTTCAATTAACGATACCTTCTGTAAATGGTTCAAAGTCAAAGCCATGCCAGAGGAACTTAACAGCAACCATGAACTGATAATTGTGGCTGGGGCTTTTGATCCTAGCACGGAGCGAATAGTAACATATCTCGCAGAGCATCACGATGTTAGTATCAATGCGGTTTTCTTCCGTTTCTTCAAGGATGGAGAGAGGGAATACCTTTCGCGAGTTTGGTTACGGGAGCCATCGATGACGGCAACGGAAGGTAGATCCGATGGAGTCCACAGTGATTGGAATGGAGAATATTACGTCTCTTTTGGCATAAACGATACTCGAGACTGGAACGAAGCAGTGAAGTATGGATTTATTTCCGGAGGTGGAGGACCTTGGTACAGCAATACCCTTTCTTTGCTCGAACCGGGAGCCCGTGTCTGGGTGAATATCCCAGCCACAGGATATGTAGGCGTTGGACAGGTTATAGAAGGAAGGGTTCCAGTGGAGGAGTTCATGACAATCAATGATGCTGGCGGTCGAGTTCCAATTACCACATTGCCCTTAAAGATAGCAACCGCTATGAAATCTGCAGATAACCCAGATAAAGCCGAATACTTAGTGGGCGTAAGTTGGCTAAAGACGGTACCAGTTTCACAAGCGATCAAAGAACGGGGATTTTTTGGAAATCAGAATACAGTTGCACGGCCAACGACAGAAAAATGGAACCACACGGTGGAAAGGCTCAAGACAAGGTTCGGAATTGACTGATGGCGTGGTACATAAAGAATTGCGAGGTGGGATAAGACCCGAAATCATCGATTAGCGTAAGACATTGAGTGGGAGACAGTATGGAAAACAAAAGTGTGATTGTCGCTAACATTACCTGGAATCCAGATGGCTGGAGGAATATTCACATTGACCCTCGAGCCGGACACGCCTACGCAAGAAAGTACCCTGGACATGAATGTTTGAATTTTAAGTTTGATAAAAAGAATCTCGATACAAGAGATATCGTTTATGGGTTCGTACAGTGGACCGCTCCTCCTGCAAACTTTGAAGATGGTGGAATAATCATCTTTTACACAAGGAACTTAGAAACTGGGCACGGAGAAATTGTTGGCATTTACTGCAATGCAAGGCTAATCGAACCGAGGAGGACCCCCTGGAAGGAATTCGAAAATGGCATGCTGGAAAGCAACATCGCTGCGCACAAAAGGGTATCGATGTTATTTCCGATTGCGTTATCAGCCAAAAGATATTCTAAAAATAGATTGGTTCCACAGATTGGTTTTACATATAAGGACATCGATTTCGCACGGCGTGTGGTGACAGATGAATTAAGAGAACTTTCCAGATCTGGTGTGAGGCTTAATGAGTTTAGGGCGTTGCAGATGATTTTTCAGTATATAACTGGCAAAAGACTTAATGTAGAAGAAACGGAGCCAAATAGCTCGGAACAAGACGAACTCGATTCCTACGTCGCACGGACTCAAACCAAAAGTGAAATCATTGCAGAACTGGAAAAACTCAAACAGACGGATCCGGAACATATCGAGGTCAACCATAAGACATATAAGAGAGACGCGAAAACGATTGCACAACTTAAGAAATTAAGAGACCATAGATGCCAAATTTGTGGTTATGGTATTCTTAAAAAAAGCGGAGAGCTGTATGTAGAGGCAGCACATATAATCCCCAAGAGCCAGAAGGGGCCAGAAATGCCTGACAACATTTTGATCCTCTGTCCTAATCATCATAGGGAGTTCGATGTTGGAAAGAAGCAAGTGATTACTCACACAAGAGATGCCATAAAGTTTGAGCTAAACGATAATATCTATAATATAGACCTCCGGTTGCTCCAAAGATAAAAAAGGGCGCAGCTCAGTTGGTGCCAGACGATAGTACGAAGATTGTAATTGAAAGTGCTGGCTACAAATCAGCCGTGACTGTGAGGCTTCGGCTAGAGTGTCTTGCTAATCTATAATTCAGCTGGATCCTTACACAGTGTTAATCAACGGCCAATTTGTAGCGAATGTATTGTGTTGGTACCAAACCACTTGGCAAGGGTAACCATAGCGGGGTTACTCAACTGCTGAGTGAACAGGACAGCAAGACGTGTCGTAGGGCGCGAGCAGGTGACGTAGAATAGATTACGGTTTCGTTCGAAGGTATCACGTTTTTCCGAAGGGACCGTGGCTGGAGAGTTGGCCCATTCAAGAAACTGGTTGAAATTGTATTGGTTCCATCCCCGTCCAACAACCACAAGCACGTTCTCAAATTCGGCGCCCTTTACACCGTGCTTGGTCTCGAAGGGGGTGAAGCTGTTAATGTAACGAGAAAGCGCGACAACCTCCTGGTAAGAGATGGCCCGCAAGGCATGTAGTCGCTCCAGTTTTGACGCATCTTCCATGTTCGGATCCTTTAACCACTGTTGAAGCTTCTGCTCTTTTCGCTCTGCAGCTTCTGGTAGGCGGGGCCGCTTTGATTGTCTCAAGTGATCAAGCACAGCTCCGATCGTCCCGGTGGAACGCAACGTAAGCAACGTATCCATGTCTCTTGCCCACGCTGTCTTGTCGGTGTGAGACCGAATAGCGGGTGTGCGCGTGCCTAGTGCGGCAAACATTTCACCGAAGTGTTTATTCTCATAGGCTATGCAGACGGGCTCAAGTGTGTCCATAAAAAAAGCTATGTGTGTGTCTTCCTTCTTAATAAACGCGTCATTGTATGGAAAAACATCGGCGAGATTGTTGTAGCCCTGTTCTCTGGCCAATACTTTATGGGTAAGCATAAGAATTTTACTTTTATCTGGAGAAAAGTTCCAACCCTCGGTGATAAGACGTTCTACAAGCGCCCGAAGATATTCATGGGCAACCTCAGCGGGTAGGTCGTCGCCCCAGTGTTGTCCTGTACGCCTCACCCCCCTCCAGTCATTAGTGTGATACACTGCGACGGAACCCTGGGCAGTCGGATCTTTCACTTGCTGAGGGAGCTCTGGTCGCATACGGTTCAGTACGTCGACGATAACGGGAACTGAACGAAAATTGGCCTCTTTGCCTATGACCTCAAGGGCCGGATGTTCAATCCTTCCGCAACCTGACCCATAAATCTTTTGCCAATGATCGCCGAAGAAGCCCATTAGCGGCCCCTGTCCGGAATCAAGGAAGTGTGATCTCAGCGCCTGTGCTATCTTCACATTAGTGTCCTGGTATTCATCAATGAAAAGGATCGGGTAACGTGTAACTAGGCGGGTGCGGAATTTTTCATAATTCATGAGTTTGAAGGTTAAGTCCAATACGTCGTCGTGATGAAGTGAAATTTGGGCCTCATCTATTGCTCGCCAGCCAAGATCATCGTAACCGACTGACTGAGATTTTATACCTCCGGCTTCCTCTATTTTCTCAGACCAACTACTCATGTTCGGAAGCTCATTACGCATGAAGGGCTGATAGTCCTTGATCATCGACCAACAGAAGGAGTGAATTGTAGAAGAGTGTATTGCCGGGTGTCGGTCGATGCCCGACGATATCTGTTCGCTGGCAACATTAGTGTAACTAATGCAAGCTACTTGCTGTCGTTGTCGCAATAAATTGTTCCCCTTTTCTTGTATCAAGCGCTTTAAGGCATATTTCAAAGAATAGGTTTTGCCCGCGCCGGCACCGGCCTCCAAGAGGAAATTCTTATTCTGATCAATGCAGGCACACATATGGTCGAGAGCTTCTTTCGCGGAACGTTCCGCGGGATTTAGAACTGCATCATTCACGAGATTGCTCCTGTTGCGGTATCCTTATCTTTCTCTACATGCCCAGATTTGGCTGGGGAAAGAATTACGTCAGAAAGCAATGGTCCTTTTGCTAGCCAGCTAAGACCATCTGCTATATATCGTGGCACGAACCATTGGGTCTTTTCGAGTGCATATTCCAGGGCAAACTCCGTCTTTCTAACGGTTTTTGCTTTTTCGTAGGCTTCGTCTTCGCTGTCTTCGATAGAGGCCTTTGTTAAATCAAACATATCTGGATTGGCTAGTATGAATGCGTCTTCGAAGCTTCGTCCGCACGGTGCCTCACTTGTCTCCGGCACCTGGTATGCCAGACGATGAAAACCACGAACCTTCTTATGGTCAGGCAGCCCAATTAAGCTCGAAGGGCTGATATTGGTATCTTCAAACCAATCTTTGATGCAGCCGTTGCTTGTGTTCGTGCCCTCTGACACTTTGCAGGCTATCAGTCTGTTCTCAGCATTCCGTTTTACAGAATCCAAGTCGGTTATTACCAAAGTGGGGAGTTCAAGAAAATCTAATAGTTGAAAGAAACGGTGTGCATACGCGCCTCCAACTTCCACAACGGAAATATATTGGCTGGACAGTTTGCAGCCTGGGGAGAGGGCCTCGTCCACAATTGCGATCATTCTGGGTAACAATAGGCGCTCAGCCGTGCCTTCGATCAAAACTGCCTTGTCGGCGAAGAGAAGGTCACACCTCGTTAACGTCATGTACTTGTGAAGAAACTCTTGATCCCCCTGTGGTATGCCACCCAGCCCTTTTTGCAGGTCTTTTATCTGTGTCGTAAAGATGACGTCCGAATCAGCCGTTGGAACTGCGAGAAAATACCTCATGGACCTGAAGGGAGCTTCATTCGCAATATGCGTTGAATGTGTTGTGACGACGAATTGTACTGGCCAACGAATCCCATTATTGAACTCCTTAGCGAATACATCGGCAATCTCTCCAAGTTTGCGGATGAAAACTTCCTGCATTTGAGGGTGCAGATGTACTTCTGGTTCTTCAATGAAAACAAGATGCATACCAGCTGTGGGTTGCCTTAGCTTGAAGGATTTAAAGAACTCTAAAATCTTCAACAGAATATATATTAGATTTCTTGCGCCTAGCCCATTATATGTTTCGGGAAGATTAATCCCATTGACCCCCGCATAGTAAAGTTTGGTATGGTTGGTCAGCAAACGTTGCACATCCAATGTCGTTTCTGTGCACAGTTTTGGATCGCTCAAGCCAGGATACCCAAAGAGAGAAAACGCGGGCAAGAGTTCATCCAACTGATCCCGAAAGTCCGTATCGATACTGTCTTGAATTCCCCTTACAGTACTCTCAAGTTTTTGAACAACGTCACGGTCTTTCGGATCGGCCAGATCGGAGACAGCACTATCAAACAGTGTAACCAAAACTTTTCCCAGAACGTCCATGTCTCTATGCGTAATATCGTCCAAACCACGCTGCGCATTGATGAATCCGCTATTCATGAGGGCACGGAGTGTTGACAAATCTATGACCTTTCGGTTTGTTGGGTCCGTTGGATCTTCAGCTAGCAAAACAACAGCGTAATACTTCGGAATCCGTTCTCTAATGGTTCGAAAAAATGTTTTTTTCTGAAGGTCCTTAGGGGCATTTAGATCGTACTCGATGTCATTAAAAAACGCGTTAATTTCTCCGTCCTTTAATTGGTAACGAGCAACAATAATAGCCTCGGTACACTCTTGGTCCAAGTCTATTACGAACTCTCCCAGCAAGCCCAGGTTCGGCATTTGCTTATCATAATTGACTGTGAGCTTAACCTCAATAAAAGGTAGCGTGTCGCGAATCTCATTTTCCTCGTGCTCCTGCCCCTTAAGGACGAAAGCGGTCCAGAACTGATCGTATACAGAAAGAGAGAAGTCTTCCAGGCGAAAGGATGGTACGGTGTCTGACAATAAACGTCGGATTAATTCGGCCAGTGAAGTCTTGCCGCTGTTGTTTCGGCCTACAATTACGGTCGTTCTTTCTTCCAAGAAGAGATTAACTTCTCTCAGCAGACGGAAGTTCTGGATATGAACCTTTTTTATATACATGTTTTCTTTGCCCCTCCTGTTAGTTACGTGCTTACCTTACGTCTGTTCCGGTATCGTCCGACCGAATTTCTGCTTCATAAGATGAACATTAAATGCACAGAAGCAATTCTGCATGAAACAGTCATAATCAGGTTTTCAGGGCAATTTTCCTAACATTATAGTTTTAGTCATTGCCATGTACCCCTGGGGGCTTATTGCAATCGACTGGCTGATATCTCCCCACCTCTAAACTTATTCTCCTCTAATTCCTATTTGTTTTCAAGCTAAATTTGGCGATTAACATTCTGCGTAGCCGATTGAAAAGTTCAATATTCCGCTGGCTCTGCAAACCAGGATTTCATAAGATAGACGTGCCGAGAACACTTACGAGCTAAGCGCGAGAGGCTTAACGGAGAGTTGCCCATCCTGTTAGGAAATAATGTATCATCCGATGAACAAAAAAGGCCCCTCGAATGAGGGGCTAGGGGAGGGAGAGAAGTTGCTCTCGGGTTTCTTCTTTTAGAAGTACGATAAGAGTTTCGTCTGCTTCGGCCCTTCCTTGTATTCAATAGCGGGTTTGGGGTGTATCTGCGACTCATACGCCCTGGCCTTGAATTCTTCTTCCCCTTCAACTGGCGTATGGTTTTCGAGCCTGGTCCCTTCTTCATAGAAGTGATCCCATCCCCGACCCATTGAGCGTCCCTTTGCGTTATGTTTGTCATAGGCATAATCAGGTATCTCCATATGGCGTGAAGGGTGTTCGTTTAACAGCGCGATAACAGCCCAGTCGATAAGCCTGCTCTTTCTGGAACGGCAGAGAAGAAGTACTGCATGGATAAGGAAGAGCGTCTCGGAACCTGAGTTATCATCCTTCTTTCTTTTCTGCTGACAGTACATATCATAGAGCGCCATGATGTTGGCAGGCATTAAAGGTTCTGCAAGACCCACATCCTCAGATGTTATGATCTTCATACGCTTCCATGCGTATTCACCATAACCCGATGTCTCGAGCTCAGTGGCAAAGAAGAGGGCGACTTCTTCGTCACTTCTGCGTATCGCTTTCTGAAATGCCGATGATACCTCAAAGAAGTCATACCCTTTCTTCGTTTTGATCTGATAGTGTCCCATATGGTGTGTAACCTCCTTATTCTCTTTATGCCGCATGTGCGGCTGATTTGATACCTGAACCCGCGTGGATCACCTTCCTCAGTCTCATAAGATGCCGGATAATGAGGTCGAGCCTCTCGGGTGTGACCGTGGAATGAAAGACCGCCTTCTTGAGGTGGCGTGATCTCTCTTTATCGATGGTACCGATGAAACGCTCCACTGCCCGGAGGGCGCTTTCAAGTTCGTTTATACTCTCCCGTTCCTCCTCGTTGATCGTCTGAAGGGTGAATATGGACTCCTGGCGCTCAAGCTCAATGAGACCCTCAACGAAGGCCCTCAGCTTATTGAAGGTGTTGAGCTTACCTGCCGCAATCTGACGGTAGATCACGGCCTGTTTATCCACTGACACACGGCTCATCTCATAGGCCTCGTTATGGTTGAGACTGCCTTTCACCGTCATGGCCTGGAACTGGGAGTCAAGGTTCAGGAGGCTTAAGCGCATATCGATGCGCCATATCTTTTTAAATCCCATCTTTAGAGCCAGGTCTTCTTTGGACCAGCCCCGATCGATAAGTGAGGCAAATGCCTTTGCCTCCTCGATGATGTTTAAGTCCTGACGCTGTATGTTCTCGAGGAGGGAGAGCTCTTCCACGAGATCGTCATCGGCTTCGATCACATGGACGGGTATGTGGGTTCTATCGGCAAGGAGAGAGGCACGGTACCTCCTCTCTCCACCGACTATCATGAACCTATCCCCCCGAGGGGTGACGACGATAGGCTCTAAGACACCGTACTCTCTGATCGATTGGGCAAGCTCGGTAAGCTTCTCTTCATCGAAGTCCTTTCTGGGCTGGTTCGGATTAGGGTAGATGTCACTAAGCGGTAACGTCTCCATAAAGGATCTCCTATGGCTTCATAGGCATGATGAGGGCATGCTCGTTTATGACGATGGCTCCTTAGCTCTCCGGGAAGAGAAGGTCGATGGTTTCTTTGTTTGCATATGCCTTGATGGCATCTACCAGGAACCGGCAGTTCACCCTGATCGTCTTCGATGAACCCGAGAGGGTACTCTCGGCGGGGACGTGCCACCTGTAAGATCCGTTTACACTCTCTGCCTTGATGTCTATCCTGCCGTTTACCGTCATGTCGATTGCCGCATTGTCGGACACAGGCAGTATCCCGGGGATCAGTTCGAGAAACTCCTGAACCTTGAAATGGACCTTATGGTACCCTGAGACATCGGGCCAGACGGTAGCATAGTCAGGGTACGCCCCTTCAATCACCCGGGTGGTAAAGATACCTCCTACGAGCGGTGATGATACCTGGTTCCCGTTAACGATCAACGTGTCAGCTCCGTACTTGTGCATGAGGGCTGCCGCCCGTCTCGGTATGACGAAGGGTATACCCTCTGTCTTGTCGATAGGAACGCGGTGGAGACGAAACCCATCGGTACTGACCAGATAGCCATGAGCCATATCGAAGAAGACCCCGGTCAGGATGAAGCGGGTTTCATCGGTACTCACCGCTGGGAGCACCGAGGCAAGAGCGGTTTTGAGATTTGGTATCGTTGTTTCTAAACCGGTTGCAGTTTTGATCTCAGGGAACTCATCGGTTACGGATGCTAAAAGGGTGCAACGGCCATTTACCTGTATGGAATCGGCATTCACCGTGATCGCTACGTCCTCCACCGTACGGTTCAATGCCTTTACTTCCTTGTAGAGCACACCGGCATCCACAAGGAATGCGGTAGCATTGGAAGCAATCGCCGGGATTGACGCTCTATAGGAGAGTTCGAGGTCTGTGGCACTGATCGTGAGGGTCTCTTGGGTCACCTCGATCCTGACCATACCGAGGACAGGCATAAGGGCCTTCTTTGATACGATGTCACAGACAACCTGCAGGGCAGCTTCGAATTCTTCCCGGTACAGACTGACCTCTCCGGTCGTGATCGTTGAGACCGGTTTGTCTTCAAGCAATCCTCCTGTTGCCTCTGGATCAGAGCTGGCGGACTCGATAGGGATACCTGTTAGAAGGGTGAGGTCCTTGCGTTCTATGGTATAGGTTGCCGCCTTGTCTGTAATGTCCCTGGCAGTGACTTTCCACTCCTTGGGGTTAAGGCCTAATATCTCCATGGCCTCTTTTGGCTTGCACTCTCCCTGGATCGTGTTCTTCTGTCCTTCGTGGATGATGATTGTTTTCATGAGATTCTCCTTTTCTTGTTGGTTTTTGCTATACTTGCATCAAGCCCTGTGTTCATGCTGCTACCCCAGCACGACAGGCTACTCCCCCGCCTGAGTTGGCACAGGGCTTTCTCATCCCTTTACGATCATGACCGCTTCCGATCCCCAGAAGAGCTTGGTCCATTTTTTGAGCTCTGATACGGGGAACGTGGTGCCGGCGATGATGACCGAATGAAAGAGAGGATCGTATTTCGCTTTAAGTACCGTACCGCTTTTAAGCTCGATCTTGATCTCAAACTTTCCACGCTCTGAGAGATCGGATGCTATACTCCTTAACTGCCTGAGAACTGCATCGTTCATAATTGGTTCACCTCCTTTCTGAAGATTCTTTTTTGTATCTGGCCTGATATATGGTCGATTAATATCTGCGGGAATGGAACCCGTTTTCACCTGAGCTGATTGCATGTAATGTCCAATAATATCCATATGTTATAGATATATTATCGTTCAGATGGGAGAGGTTGTCAA
>DATKMQ010000101.1 GCA_035541755.1 Syntrophorhabdaceae bacterium | reverse complement strand
GGTGAACCCCATACAAAATCTCACGTCAAATCCTTTGTTACTTTTTGGAGGTCTTGCTGAGCAATGTTACGACCAGAATTCAACGCTTGGGAAGAGAGAATCTTTTGCGGCTTATCTGAAGAGCTCATAATATCGCTGTCGTGAAAGCAAACACGATTCGGGACGTACTCCTCTATTTCAGGAAATCGAAACTCGCGTTGATTACAGGAAGCAGCCGAAAAATTAATTTGGCGCTCTTATAAGATCTTTTTGGAGCAAGGTACGGGATAAAACACTCGTTTACGAAAAAAGGATGTCTATCGCAACCTTCCTTCCTGAACCAAACACTTCCGATGCAGTTCTCATAAATGAACCTTTCAAACGGTAACCAATAGGACAAGTCGCCTCTTAATATTGAAGTTAGAAACCTAAAATGACAATCATCCTCTGTACTTTTTCTGTAACCCTGCTATCATTTAAATAAAACCACTGAAAGGAAGAGGTTGTGGGATATAAGGCGATACTATTTTTATTGACCCTAGTATTTTGTCTCTTTATCGACGTTTATGGGAAGGAGGTTCAGATGAAGATTTCAAGTACAGCCTTCGGACACAACGGACAGATACCGAAGAAATACACCTGTGACGGCAGTGATGTCAACCCGCCGCTAAAGTTTGAAGAGATTCCTGCTAATGCAAGATCACTTGCCCTCATAGTTGATGACCCGGATGCCCCAATGGGCACATGGGTACATTGGGTTGTTTGGAACATAGACCCGAAGACCTCGGAGATAAAAGAAAACTCTGTCCCCAAGGGATCAATGCAGGGTACGAATGATTTCAGGAAACACGACTACGGAGGTCCATGCCCGCCCTCTGGAACACATCGATATTTCTTCAAACTATATGCACTTGATATGACCCTGAATATCGGCGCCAGTGTCGGGAAGACTGCCCTTGAATCATCAATGAAAGGGCATATTCTTGCAGAAGCACAATTAATAGGGCTCTATGAAAGAAGCAGGTGAACGAAGCAAATTCTTTTAACTTTTCAGATCGAAGCAGAACAACTGTTCTTCCTGTAACAAACGCAGCCCAGACTTGATCGAATGATGCGCAGTAGAAATGGAATTAGACAGTTTTCTGGATAATATACCGATAGAAGTACTTACGCAGTCAGAAAACTATGTTTGTGATAAAAGCAAACAGAAATGAAGTGTGCAAGGTTATCCCTATCACAGCCCACCGTAGAGCCTCCCGAATGCCCGCGCGAGCATCACGGCCATCAAGAGGGCTCCGGCCCCGGCCAGGAGGACGTGCCGCCAGCGCCGCAGCTCGAAGGTTCCCACCTTGCAGATGAGCAAGTAGCCGATGACGAGGTTGGCGAAGCCCCAAAGCACGTTTACCATCGCGGGCGACTGCCCCTCCCCCGGTGGATGAGCAAACGGGCTGGGGAACGAATGCCCTGACACTCCGCTTACGAAGTGGGGCACCGCGTTTGCGAGAAACGCCCCACCGAAGAAATAGGCAATGTAGTAGTACCAGCGCATGCGCCCTCCGTCCGATCAGTGCCAGATTTTCAAAACAACAAATATAATTATGCCGCCCAATATCATACCCGGAATAAGAAAAGACATGATCATTGCAAAGGCGCCCTTCGGATTTCCCAGATTGAACGTCCATCCGAGTACTGGATTTCTCTTGGGGACTATCCACCTCGAATCACGTTTTGAAAAATAGAATCCCAGCGATGTCCAGTTATCCTGGTTTTCCCATTCCGGCCTATTAATCTCGTCCCTGCCTGGCATAATTCGTTATCATATTACACAAATGCGCCGTATCTTACAAGAGATCACTTCCTTCCTGTTCTCCGCGCCTTTAGAATTTGATGTAATCCTGCATAGTATGAGTGGCAATAAACACTCCAAGTGTAATACTCAGGAGGATAATACGGTAATAATTCATTTCCTCTTGATTTAGCTTCCTTTCTTCTTCCCAAGATGTGGCGAATAGGATATTATTTCTTTCAAGGAATCAGAAAATACCCACAAGGTTAGTTATTATTGGAATTGAGAAAAAATGAAGGAATATAGGTCAGGCCGTACTTCAATGTGATCGTGAGCCACCAGAGCGTGACCGAGACGGAATAGACGGCATCGAGTGGGAAGCAGGAGCAGGCCTGTAAGCTGGCGCAGCGTGGCCGCCCCTACTGGTTGTATGATGTTCAACTTCGTGACGATGTTCATCGCCGCGAAACGGCGCCACGTGGTAGCTAGGTCCCCAACCACCGTATTCGATAACAGAGGGTTCATAGTAAGTCACCCCAACGTCTCCGCCGTCGTAGTAATCGTATCCTCCCTCAGTTAAGATGCAGCCGGACAGCAGGACTGTCAAGGTCAAGACCACGAAGGCGAGCCCTAACCAGCGTAAGAGTAAGATATTCACTTGGGCACCTCTTTACTCTCAGTATTCGGCCATTCAAGCAATCCAAAGCATGCCCCCAAAGGGTCGGCGACCACTGCAACCTTGCCGCCGTGGCGATCAATCCGCGGCGCGACCACCACGCGGCCACCGAGTGCCACGACCTTTTCAGCCATCTTGACCGCATCTTCAACGCGTACGTAATTGAGCCAGTGGGGATGGGCATTGGGCCTATTTGCGGGCAGCGTATTTACGCTCGCACGAGCATAGTTATCGGATGAGAGCAAGAGATGTTGGGCACCCTCGCTAGGAGGCAACTCGAAGACTTCGTAGTCGAATAGCTTCTGATAAAAGGCAGCATCAGTGTCCGGATCGCTTGTGATCAACGAGGACCAAATCCATTCTCCGGGTGCGACCAGAACATCGGACGGATCACCGCTACTGGAAGAGAGGACCGCAAAAACGGCTCCCTGCGGATCCGCGAAGACTGCTTCACGGCCGCGATCAGGTATGCTATGCGGCTCGAACAACACCTTCGCACCATTTTGCAAAGCAATCTTTTTAGCTCCGTCGACATCGCCCACAGCAAAGAAGCTCAGCCACCTTGGCTGTCGATGCTCGCCCGCCGGTACTTTCTTGTGAACCAGTCCTGCAACAGGACGACCATCGAGTAATGCCTCTGCGTACTCTATCCTACCGGCCTGAATGTCGCGAAATGTCCAACCAAACAGTCCCGTATAGAACTGTTTGGCAGCGGCGAGGTCCGGTGTCACCAGTTCAACAAATATAACTTTGCCGGCGTGATGCTCTTGGCTGGCGGGCTCAACAATCGCTGGCAGTTGGATCGGTGCGGCCATGACCGGCACAGCACACGCAACGCCGAGAAGTACGGCGAGCAACCCATGCCTAAGAATCTGATAATAATATTTCATATCGTCCATTAATGCCACCCATTTTGATTATATAATAGAAAAAAATGATGTCAAGTTTTTAGAGAGAACTTTACTGATTATAAGCTGTACTTAAGGGGTGTGGCTTTATCCGTATTCCTTCTCGAAATCTTGATTGTTGCAATTAATTGAATAGCGTTGAGTAGTCAGTACTCGATAGAAACGGGGTGCGTGTTACGGGTAAAAGCCTGCTCAAAAAGCAAGAACTTTATTGTTTCCCGGTCGAAAAAGTAACAATTTATTTCTTGGGTTTTTTCCTGATCTCTATAAATCAAGAGGTTAGGTTGTCATTTTGTCGAAACTTAATTGTCTGCGTATAATAAGAACAACAAACTAATTGCCGGAGGGGTGAGATTCGAACTCTGAGAGGATCTTGGAACGTATTGACTTTACATGCTTATTTGAGCAGTTTCTTGACTTGGAGACACTTTGGGGACAGATGCCTGATTGTTTGTCTTCACGAAGACAGACTCACATTCAATGAGAATTAAACCTTTCACTTGGTCTCAGTGTCTATATATGTGACTTTAATAACTATCTAAAACAAACGGAAGTGGAGGATTTATGAGAAAGATTGTTGTAGCACTTATCGTTGCAAGTCTTCTATCTCTAACATCCGTAGCACCAGTGTTTGCCGGCGGATGGGGAGGAGGGTACTATGGAAGAGGTGGTGGATGCAATCCTTTGTGGCCAATCACTGCTGCTCTGACCATTCCCGCGGCCATTATCGGAACCGTAGTCAATCTTGCAGCCACAGTGCCACCAGCATACGGTTATGCTGCACCGCAAGTACCTGTAACATACTACGCTCCTGGAGCATACTATGCGCCAAGAGTATACACTGCACCGGCAAGATACTATGCACCTAGGGTATATGTAAGGCCTGCGTACTATGCGCCAAAGGCATATATAACACATGGACACTATACGCCGAGAGAGTACTATCGGTGAATGGCTAAAGGCCATCTAGGAGTGGTTAATAACTATGTCGGTACGATCGAGGCATCTTCCGGTGGTGACCGGAACCGGACCATGCGCTTTCTACGGTATAGATTTACACCAGAAAGAAAGATTAAATTATAAAGTGGCATGAAATGAGGAGTTGAGCCTATGAATAAAGGCAAAACAAAGAGCTTTCTGTTTACACTCTTGGCATGCCTTTCCCTCACACTTGCTATAGGCACGGCAAGGGACTCGTCAGCGGCATACTTGCTAACGGAGCAAGAACTTGATGACCTCCTTGCTCCCGTCGCGCTCTATCCGGATCCTTTGCTAGCTCAGATGTTGCCAGCCTCGACGTACCCGGAAGAGGTTGCCGATGCGGCAGACTGGCTGAGAAGTGGCGGAGACCCATCACGCATTGATGAAGAAAATTGGGATGAAAACGTCCGGGCAATTACTCACTACCCGGAGGTTCTTTATATGATGGCTGATAACATGGATTGGACTTCGGCCGTTGGTGATGCATTTCTGAACCAGCCGAAAGATGTAACAAATTCAATCCAGCGTCTGAGGTGGCGAGCGCAAAACCTGGGTAATTTGAATAGTAATGATCAACAGACTGTTACTACCGAGGGAAACGACATTCAGATCGTTCCTGCCCAACCTCAATATATATATGTCCCTCAGTACGATCCTTCAGTCGTATATGTTCAAGGATGGAGTCCGGGCATTCCCCCTTTTGCTACCTTTGGTCTTGGGTTGCTGATCGGAAGCTGGCTGGACTTGGACTTTGACTGGGGTCGTCATCACGTGTTCTATCACGGATGGAACCGCCCGGGTTGGGTCAATAATGCAAGGCCCTATGTTCACGTAAAGAATGTTTATGTCCAAAGGAGCAGGCCGTACATCAATCAGACATGGAGGCATGACCCGTCACACGGTGATCCAGGCAAGTATTGGGCGTCAAGACCAGTTGGGACTCCTAGTGGCAGGTATCCTCACACCACTGAAGTCCGCGGAAGGGGTTCACCGCTGACTGGACCTGCGCGAAACGCGTTCGCCCCAAAAACCAATGTCCAGCAATTTACCATACGCGGCAAAGACAGTCGTCGCACTGCTGGTCCACAACCGGTGCGTCAGACTCCTGTTGTCAGCCCGCGTCCAGCAGTTCAGGCACCTGTTGTCAGTCCACGTCCGGCAGTTCAAGCCCCTGCTGTTTTTGGTGGATACAGGGGACCCAATGAAGTCAAAACGCAGAGCATGCGTGGTCAAACTAGCCGCCAAAGTAATGTGGGAGTTTACGTTCCATCAACTCCAGTAAAAAGGGGCAACGTTCCAACAGGTGGCGGTGCGTCCAGCAGCGGCAAACGCCGTAATTGAGGTAGGGCGTCTTATAGAGCTTCCTACTAGGAACATGACTGAATGAGGAAAGGAAGGATATTATGAAGACCAGTTTAAATGACTCCATATTTGATTCGGTAAAGAGGATGGTTTTTGTCTCTGCGCTCTTGGCAGTGACAGCCTTAGCCATTATGTGGATCTTGCCAGACACTGGGGAAGCGTCTCAGCGATATTTTACCTCGCCAGAAGATGCTCTGAAGGCCTTGGTTGAAGCTGTAAAGTCAAACGACGCGGCTGCACTGGATCAGATATTCGGACCTGCCAGAAAAGAGCTTATCTCTGATGACGAGGTGCAGCACGCTGCCGCCCTTGAGTCACTTGCGAAGCATTTGGCGGAAAGGACTGACCTTGTCAAAGAGAATGAATCAACGGTTATCCTTCACGTAGGTAATGAAAAGTGGCCCTTTCCAATTCCGATTGTTAAAAAAGACGGCCAGTGGCTTTTTGATACTGAAGCAGGTAAGGAAGAAATTCTAAACCGTCGTATTGGGGAAAATGAACTCACCGCCATACTGGTCTGCCGTTCGTACGTGAAGGCGCAGCGAGAGTATGCACTAAAGGACTGGGAGGATACTGGAGTGCTGGCCTATGCACAGAAGTTACGAAGCGATCCTGGCAGAAAGAATGGTCTTTTCTGGAGGACAAAGCCAGGAGAAGAGGTAAGTCCCCTCGGGGAACTCGTCGCTCAAGCTTGGAAGGAAGGATATAAGAGGGAAAAAGCAGCTTTCAGACAAGAGTCAACGCCGTTTCACGGTTATTATTTTAGAATCCTAACGAGACAGGGGGAAAATGCACCAGGGGGAAAATACAATTACGTTATTAATGGCAATATGGTTGCAGGTTTTGCCATGGTCGCATTTCCCTCAAACTGGAACAGGTCAGGTGTTATGACCTTTGTTGTCAATCAACAGGGGAAAGTCTATCAGAAGAACCTTGGACCGGAGACAACTAAGATCGCTCAAGAGATGAAATTGTATGATCCTGATAGAACCTGGACTCTCGTTAAGGAATGATAACCCTTTACCAATTAACAATGATGGGAAAAATGGAGGGGCAGAACAGAAGTCCTCGCGTGTTATCGGTGTTGAGCTGATGGTAAGCGGTATCAATTACTAAACATAACTTTCATCTGTCAGATTCTCGCCGACCAATCGTTTCCCAGACTAACCTCCTTTCTATAGTAGAGATGCTCTGTGTGGTGTTCAGGAAGTGCACCACACGACTGTGACCATCTGACTCCTAACTTAAATCTGGTGACCCTGAAAACATCCCTCGGACAGCCTAGCCATGTCTGGCTGGTAAAGAGAATGTGCTGGCATTTTTCTCATTCAT
>DATKMQ010000100.1 GCA_035541755.1 Syntrophorhabdaceae bacterium | reverse complement strand
ACCGATGAGTATCTCTTTCTCCTTACGCCAGGTCTTTCGGTCGAGGGCCTCGATTCTTTCCACCACATCACGATATTTCTTCTCCCCATCGATATCGGCATATCCATTGACGAAGGCGCAGAGCAAGGTCTTAACCTTGTCCACATAGAGGTCCACCTCCTCTCCAAGCATCATGCACGTCTCATCAGTGAAGTTGTCGAGCTCATTCATCTTCGCAAAGTCAATCTGGCCAGCCTTCTCCGCTATCTCATAAGCCTTTGTGCCCACAAAGGGGAAAAACAGGGACCATCGGAAACGTCCTGGCTTAATCCGGGCCAGAAGCTCCACCGTTTCTTTGATGTCCGCTACGGTTTCACGGGGAAGTCCTACCATGACAAAAGCCGATGTGTGGAGTCCAAATTGGTGCGCCACCCGGAAGGCATCCTCGATGTCTTTGTTTGACATGTATCTGTGCAGGACACCTCTTCGGATCCGGTCACTTCCGCTCTCCAGACCGAACTTCACGATTTTGCAGCCCGCGTCTCTCAAGTAGCCGGCCGTTTCGGCGTCGAATACCCGCGCATGCGCGTTGCACACAAAGGGAATGCGGGTCATGCTTTTGTATGCCCCGGTAAATTCTTTAAGCCAGGCCTTGTCGAATGTAAATATATCGTCATCGAAAATGAACATCCTTATGCCGCTGTAGTGCGAAAGCAGGTAATCTATCTCGGTGACCATCTGGTCTACCGTATGACGGCGAATGTAGTATTTCGGAAGATGGCCATGCTCCTTGTAAAGCCCGATGATCTTATGGTTAAGACAGTAGGTGCACCTGAACGGGCATCCCCGCGACGCGGTGAGTCCCACCCAGCCGTCTTTCGCGTCAATGAGTCTTTGAAAATCAAAGATCTCATAGTCTTTGAAAGGGAGCTTCGTAATATCCGTGAAGGGCCTCAAGGGCTCTATGACAGAGGCGCCCTGGGATTTATATCCCATGTTCTTCACGCCCTGAGGGCCCCCATTGCGAGCAAGTTCCAGCAAGGCCTCTTCTCCTTCTCCGACGCAGATATAATCGACCCACGGCTGAGACAATGTTTCATGGGGATCCATGGTAGCATGGATGCCTCCGAAAAGGATGGGTGCGGTGGAGTACTGCTTGATGTTTCGCGCGATCTCAAGCGCATACTTGTACTGGTTCGTGAGCACCGAAAACCCTATGAGGTCAGGTTTGATGGAAAGGACCTCCTTCCTGATCCGATCATGGTTGAGAGGAAATCCGAGTTTTTCGTTGATGTTGATGAGGTACGTTTCGATGCCTTCCTGCTTGAGAAGCCCTGAGATATAGGAGATGCCGTAGTTGAAGCCTATCTGTGTATTCAGGTTGGGATATATGAAGAGTACGCGCATTAATGGGCCCTGCTTTTGTTGTAAAGGTTCATTACGCTTTCAAAAACCTGATCGACGCTAATCTGCGTGAGGCACTCGCGTTCTTTGCAGTCCCTGTTTTTGCACGGGCTGCACGGGACATTGTTTGTGATGACCAGATGGCGTGCCCCATATGGCGCGTTGACCTTCACGTCGGTCGGGCCAAATATGGCAGCAACCGGCGTCCCTGCCGCGACCGCGAGGTGCATAACCCCAGTATCGCCGCCGATGTACGCGTTGGCCTTCTTGAGCAGGGCGAAAAGCTGGGGGATATTTGTGGGGCAGGCAAGTACCGCGGCGTCTCCGGCGAGCGCCTTAAGACGCCTTGCTTCCTCTTCTTCGCCGGGGCCCCAGAGGATCACCGTTTTGCCTCCCAGCGCCCGGTTGAGACGCGTGATGAGTTGTCCATACCGTTCCATTGGCCATCGCTTGAAGTCGGTACCTGCACTGGAAAAAGGATTAACGGCAAATAGAACAGAAGGTGCGTTGGTCTTCTTAAGAAAAGAGTCGATGAATGCCGTGGCTTCATCGGATGCGCTGAGAGCCACTTCCGGGACACCGCTCGCGCAGCCGAGATGGTGTGCGAGGAGCATGTTCCTCTCGACCTTGTGCATCCTTTTGTCCTGGCCGTTTACCCGATGGTGGTAGAAGAAGTGACTTTTTTCTTTGGCGTACATGTTCCCGAAGCCAATCTTCTTTCTCCCGCGGGCAATCATCGAAAAGATTGCACTCTTGGCTATGCCGTGAAAATCGATGATGAGGTCGTACTCGCGTTCTCTTAAACGTCGCAAGAACGGGAGCACGGCTTTACCGGTCCTGACAATATTACCCGTCTTGAGTCCTTGCGATGCCTCTCCCCTGGGAAAGAAGATGACCTCATCGACAAAATCCTGGCCACCGAGAAATTCGCCGACAGACCCCTCCACGAGCCAGGAGATATGATCATCAGGAAACCGGTCACGAATGGCCTTGACCGCAGGGATGCTCATCAGCACATCTCCAAGGGAACTTAACCGAATGATGAGGATGTTACTTGACCTTGACATTTCTCAGAACATTCAGAAGAAGTGGGGGGATAACCACGGGCTTTTTGTTTGCATTGACGCAGAGATGTTTGGTTCTTCCCTCGACGATGATTGTTTCGTCCCTGTATATGATGTAGTGAAAGGCGAGCCCCCTTGACTGCAACTCTGAGATTCGCGTCTTCACAATCAAGAGGTCGTCGTAGGTGGCCGAATTATAATATTTCGCCTCCATGCCTACGACCACGAGGTGATAGCCCAGGGCTTCAAATTCCCGGTAGGTGAACCCTTTCTCCCTCATGTATTCACTACGCCCGATCTCAAAGTAGGCCGGATAGCTACCATAGTAAACAATGCCCATCATGTCCGTATCGGCATAACGCACCCGCACGGGAACATCGACAAATTCCCCGTTCTGCTCAACACCTGTGGTCTGTCTTTTCATCTCAGAGCGCCCTCATAAATTCGGGACGCAACATGGAAGGGTCTTTCTGACGCAAGACATATTCAATGGCTTTGAGCATCTTCTGTTTCTCCTCCGGAAGCCACCCTTTGACCGGGAGATAGTTGGAGGCGTGATTGGATGCGAAGTACATGTGGTCAGCATCGATGTTCTTTATCATGACGTCAAGCTCCTCGAGGAGCATATAGGGATCGGGGACTTTGAACGTACCCTTTTTCACTTCTTCGGCAAGCGGTGTTCCCGGCACAACAATCACGCTTAACGCCCCTGCGTAATCCGGCTGAATCCTCGTGAGGAATTTACCTGTCTGTTCTGCGTGGATCGCGCTCCTCTCAACCCCTCCCAGGCCGAGAAGGACAGTGACAGAGAGGATGATGCCGGCCTCTTTTACCCTACTCGCCGCTTGAGCGGTCTTGTCGAGGATTGTTCCCTTGCACACCCGGTCGAGGACAACCTGGTCTCCCGACTCTACGCCAAGGTAAATGATACCTACGCCTAATTCTTTCAGGGTCTTGAGCTCTTCAACTGATTTCTTGAGAATCGATTTGGTATTACCGTAGAGGCCTATGCGTTCAAGTTTCGGGAATGCGTTCTTAATAAGCTCCACAATGGGTATAAGCTTTTTTTGCGGGATGATAAGCGCATCCCCGTCGGCGATAAAGACCTTCTTAATGTAGCGGGCGTATTGCCTGGCCTCATCAACATCTTCTTTTACTTCTTCGAAGGAACGGAGACGAAACTTCTTCTCTTTAAAAGAACCGCAGAATGTGCATTTGTTGTGGGAACATCCGATCGTTACCTGCAAAATCAGACTCTCCGCCTCGCTCGGCGGCCGGTAAATAGCGCCTTCGTATTTCATTTTTCAACCCTGTATACCTTTTCCCCATCCCTCACGAAACCGTACTTTATCCTCACCACATCTTCCAGATACTGATCATCTTTCTGCAATTTTTCCAGTTCCTGCGCGAGCATGGCGTTTTCCTTTTCTGTCTTTCGGATCGCTTGATCGATGGCACCTATTTTTCTTTTCGTCTTGATGCAATCGTAGACACCACCGTCCGAAAATGCTATCTGGAAAAAAAGCATGGATATAAGGATTATGAAGCCGTATCGCTTGACGGGATTTTCAGTCATGCTTTCACTATATTAACGGCAAGAAGGCAAAAAGTCAACTTTTCCAAATATTTTAGCGTAGGTTTGTGACGTTTTTTTCTTTTATACTCGATCTTCTTTCTGTATGATTATAATAGTACGGAGGAATCGATGAATAGAAGACAATTCCTGAAGACCGTCACGGCAGCCGCCCTGTCCTTGGGGTCCGGCACTATTCCCTTGCGCGCGGAGGAATCGACTCCGGGCAGTAAGCTTTTGAGTGAGATGCCTATTATAGACGCACACGCTCATCCCGCAATGATCTTAAAGGCGGAACCGGCAAGCTTGAGTGTAAGAGCCCAGGCAATAAGGAACATGAGGCAGTTAGGCACGGTTACGAGCAGTTTTTCCGCCGTAGGCGATGTCCCGAAAGCGGCCGATTTTTATGACCGAATTCCGGCCACTTATGAACGGGTGATCGAAGAGCTCGACCGTGCCGAAAAAGTGATCGAATTCACTGGCGCCAGGATCGTCCGAAAGACCTCGGATATTCCAAAGCTTTCCGATCCCGGAAACAAAATCGGCGGTTTCTTCGCGCTCGAGGGGGCAGATGTACTCGAGGCCGACCCGGGAAAGATTGACGATCTTTACCAATACGGGGTGAGGGCCATCGGTCTCGTACACTATCGGATAAACGCCTTCGGTGACATTATGACCGCTCCACCCAGGCATAAGGGGCTCACGAACGAAGGAAAGAAACTCATCGGCAAAATGCAGGAACTGGGCATCGCGGTTGATGTGGCCCATGCCCACATAGATACGCTAAGAGACATCGTTGCAATATCAGGTAAGCCACTCATCGATTCGCATACGAGCCTTACCTATACGGCGGAGTCCCTCGGGACAAGAAGCCGCTCGTGGAAGGAGATGGAGATGGTAGCGAAAACCGGCGGCGTCGTCTGCACGTGGCCCCTCGCCATAAGGCGCAGGAGCCTGCAACGAGAAACCTTTCTCGACTGGGCAAAAGAAGCGCTCGCCATGAGTAAGCGACTCGGCATCGAGCATATCGGCCTGGGTACGGATACCGGCGGCTTCTTCAAAGCCACGCGCATGATCGAGGGATACAAGGATATCAGGGATATCACAAAGCTTGCCGACGCCATGCTTCAGGTCGGATTGACTAAAGAGGATATCGCCGCCTTCATGGCCGGTAATGTCCTGCGCGTCCTCAAAGAATGCATAGGGTAGCGCCGGTCTTTTTGAATGGTGAACACCTAAGAATCCGGTTAGCCTAAACTTTCGTGGCCATGTATTATCGGCTTGATGATTCAAAGAGAAAAGACAAGCTGTCTACCGGGGCAGTAAGAGGCCGAGCGCATCATGCACCTCGGCCATGGTCTGTCTGGCTATTACGCTGCACGCTGAGGCGCCCTGTTTCAATACGTCGATAATGTAGTCAGGATCCTCCCGAAGGGCACGGGCCCTTTCACGAATTGGGGTCAGTTCTTTGCGCAGATTCTCGAAGAGCATCTTCTTGCAGTCTATGCAACCGATATCGGCCGATCTACAGCCTTTATCGATGGTGATCAGCATCTGGTTATCGGAAAAAGCCCTATGGATCGTGTAGATATTGCATATTTCCGGGTTTCCCGGGTCCTTACGCTTCACGCGGTTTACGTCCGTGACGGCGGTGCGTAACTTCTCCCAGATTGCGTCATCTTCTTCCATCACACCGATATAGTTGTTGAGCGTCTTCGACATCTTGGATGCGCCATCCACGCCTAAGATTCTGGGGGCCATGGACAGGATGGGCTGGGGCTCGGGGAAGACTTCGCCGAAACGTGTATTGAACTTCCGGGCGATCTCCCGCGAGAGTTCGATGTGCTGGACCTGGTCTTCGCCCACGGGCACGTAGCCCGCCTTGTAGAGAAGAATGTCAGCCGCCTGGAGCACCGGGTAGTCCAAGAGCCCCATGTTGATGTTGGCCCGGTGCTGTTTTGCTTTGTCCTTGAACTGGGTCATCCGTTCGGCATCGCCGATGGGGGTCACACAATTGAATATCCAGGCAAGTTCCGTATGTTCGTGTACATGAGACTGAACCATGATCTTGGCGTTCTCGGGGGATAGGCCGCACGCAAGAAGCACAAGCGCGGTATCGAGAATCCGTTTCTTGAACTCGTCAATGGGATATTCCACAATGATTGCGTGATAATCGACAACAGAGAAGATACAGTCGTACTCCTGTGTCAAGTAGACCCAGTTGCGTATAGCCCCCACGTAGTTACCGAGGTGAATTTCACCTGTGGGTTGAATACCGCTGAAAATCCTCTTCATCGATTCCTCCGGAGAAATAGTGCTTTAATCTACACCAAAGGGTGGCTTAAGCCAAGAGAAATTTATGTTTCGTACCGAGGCGTCGCTCATCCGGAAAGGATTGGGTGGACGATCTCAAAAGTCTCAGTATCGATGCAGGTATTCCCGTCAACTTCCTGGTGGACTTGCGATGGGGTCACGTATGGTGTTGACTCAAACGATATGTGAGCGAGTGTTTAAGCCCATACGAAGTGGCAGAACGAGCGCAGGCACTCTTTCACGACTATGACCGCGATAAAACCATACCCGAACAACTCACGCGGTCCGCGAACAAAATGGATACGTAAATTTCAGATTCTCAGCGACTCACAAATCAAGTCAAAAAAACGGCTTACTTAGCCCACTCTCTCCAGGGCATTCCCGTCTTCTTTTCCCAATCCGACTCGAATCGTTCGGTAAAGAAACTGTGCAGGTTCCTAGCGAGACGCATCCAGCCGGTATCGTAATCATATTTCAAAATGTCTTCGAGAAATGGCACTATTTCGCCAAGCTTGTCTTTGGGTAGATACGCTCTTGCCTTCATTTCGTAGGAACGTCTCAAAGCTTCGGGGCTTAAGGCGTGCGCCGTCAGTATAGCGGCTCTGAGTTTCTTCTTGACGGCTATTTCAAGAAGGTCAAAACCCTTCACCCCCATTATGTCGAGGATAGCGATGTCGTAAGGCCTGCTTTCCAGGAGCTTGACCGCCTCCTCAAAGCTCGTGGCTTTATCGAAGACGCAGGTGGGACAGGCATCCATGATCTCTTCCTGGAGCACCGTTAGCACATCCGGTTCATCATCCACAGCAAGAATTCGCTTACCGTTCAGAATAGATTCGCCCATGGTATCCTCCTTTTTCTTAAGTTTAATGGATTATAACGGTGGTATGCGAACAGTAAAGCATGAACCTGCACCTTCCACGCTTTTCAAAGCAATCTCACCGCTCATAGCCTCGATCAGGTTCTTCACGCAGGAGAGGCCAAATCCCATCCCCTCAGGAGCCCCCTCTTTGCCATTGACATCTGAAAATCGCTTGAAAACGTAGCTCTGTTTCTCTTTGGGAATTCCCGCGCCGTCATCCTCAACAGAAATGATGAGGTCCTTATCGCCCGTAACGCAGAGCTTCATGGTTTTCCGGCGGTATTTGAGGGCGTTGGATATGAGATTACGGATAATCTGTCTGATCTTCTTTCGGTCGTGCGAGAAGAAATCCTCGCAGTATTTTCCGCTTATTTCGATATCGATCCCGTGTTTCCGCAAGAGGTTGCTGAACTCTTTCCGGTCCTCAGTTTTCGACAGTTCTTCCTCAATGTCAGGCCTCACAACTCCCACGGCATCGTGAAAGGCGTCTCCGAGAACGTCTTGCATCAAGAATTGTTCTTTTCTGAAGCACCTTTCCTCCGAACGATAAACCTCAACCATCTCCTGGAGTAGCGCCTTTGCCTTGTCGGCATTGCGCTGGATCCTCTTTAAGGTCTCCTTTTGAGAATCATCGTACGGCCCGTATTTCTCTTCTTTATTCAACAGGTGAGCGGTACTCGTGGAAATGATTGCCAGGGGTCCGGTAAGATCATGTATGAGGAGATCGACTAAAGGGTCTTTAGGCGTCATAATGTCATCGCAAACATAGAGCTACCTCGAAAACACGCATTTATTGTACCACATTCTAACGGGTGAGGCAAAGTCAAAAACCGCAAACTCCCCGCTCACCTATATCAGTATGAGCCTGACCGAATCTTCTGTCAAGGGACTATTGCGTGCAACTGAATGCAGGTCTCTTAGGGAAACCGCCATGCCATTTTCCAGCGATCAGGGTGCCTTGAAAAAGCTATTCAGGTCCTTTATGAGCCCTCCGGAGAAAAGCGCCATGGCCGAGCTCAACCCGCCCGCCAAATCCCCGGGAGATCGCCCCGGAAGGGGGGCCTCGAACCGGTAGGTTTTCTGGAAAATAGGTTCGTCGTGACCTTGCTTTCCACCCTTATCGACGATCATAATGCTGACATGCAAAACGGCATGGCTGGACGCGGCCTCGTCGGCTTCGTAAAAATCCTCAATCGAGCCTTGGAGCACGTACCTCACGGGCTCGTCCGCATCGTATCGTAGCACACCTTTGAAGAGGCCGCAGTCTCTGAGATCTCGAATGAGAAGGTCGCTCACCAAATCGCCAGGGTTTACTATCCACAAACCGTAAGGATATTGATCAAAACGATACTGTGAGGGCTTGTACACCATGGCCGTGCTGTTGAAGGATTGAGCAACCGAGAACCGATCTACACGGATAAATTCGTTCACGGAGGTGAGTCCCCCGATCACCGGACGCTCGTAATCAAGGGTATAACGGTCCACGGAATATGGGACTTTTGTCCGTCCCAGGCAGCCCGTAAAGCTAAGCGCAATGATCAAAAACAAGCAGACGTTGGAGGAGAGTTTTCGGGTATGTCTCTTCATAGCGCTACCTCTTTTTTGCAGGCGGTTCACTGAAAAGAATCTCCGAAGGATCTGATTTCAGTCTGGCCAAAAGCTCTTCGAGGTTCTCGGAGGCCCTCCTCAGATTTTCGCCGGTCCTCACGAGCTCCGTGGAGATAATCCTCGTCTTCTCCGAGGCGCTGTCGATGAGTCGATTCGCCTTATCGGCGGTATCAGCGAGATTCAGGGCGTTCACCTCTTCTTTCACTTTCCTGATAACGGCTTTGGCCTCTTTCACGCTCTCCTGTGTATCATTCAGCACGGTGTCAAGTCTTCCGTCGGAAATAAGAGCGTTAAGCTGATTCGAGACTCTTTCAAGATGTGTGGTCATGGCGTCGAGGTTCGAGATAATCCGTTGAGTATGCTCGCTCCCCACGACTGTGTTGATATTTACCGCTGTGGACTTTATCTGGTCCGATATCCCCTTGAAATCAATTTGTTTCATCTGCTGGATGACGCTGTCGACACCGGTAAATATCTCATTGATGTCTGAGGGGTTTGAGGGGATCACCGGATACTCGGGGGCAAAGGAAAACTTGGGTGCCCTTGCCATGTCTTCGGGACGCCTGTGGTCTAATTCAACATACACGATACCCGTTATGCCTGCCGCCTTCAGCCTTGCGGTGGCCGTGTTTTCGAGGTTCGCAATTTCCCGTATTCGCATGACCACTTCTATCAAACGGTAATCCGGCGCAACGCGGATCCTGTCTACGATACCGATGTCTACGCCCCGGTATTTGACGCTTGAGTCTATTTGTAATCCCTGAACAGATTCATCGAAGTAGGTAACGTATGTCTTGCCCTTCTGCCAGTATTGTGAAGCGCCGAGCCATATAATAATAACGACCCCGCATGCGATACCAACAAGGACAAAGAGCCCTACTGTGAAATAATTTTTTTTCTTGAGCATGGCGCGGCCCTCACATTTTCTTTTGGTCTGCCTGTCTGTTAAAAAAGTTACTTACCCTCGGATCACCGGAGCGTTCTTTCAGTTCTCTGGGGTTGCCCTCGGCGATAATGCCCTTTGTATTCTTATCGAGCATAATTATCCTCTGTGAAAGATTCAATATGGTTTCAAGCTCGTGAGTTACAATGACCATGGTGGTGCCTATACCGATGTTGATCTTTTTGATGAGCGTGTCGAGCTCCGCCGCGGTTATGGGATCGAGGCCCGCTGAGGGCTCATCGAGAAAGAGAGTCGCAGGTTCAAGGGCCATTGCGCGGGCGATGCCGGCCCTTTTCTTCATGCCTCCTGACAATTCCGAAGGAAGATGGTTATCGTAGCCGGAAAGCTCAACCATGCCGAGTTTCATCTTCACGATATCCTCCACTGCTTTACCGGACAGATCCGTAAACTCTGTAAGAGCAAGTGCCACATTTTCTCCCACGGTCATGGAGCCAAAAAGAGCGCTTCCCTGAAAGAGCATCCCGATCCCCCTTCTCAGCCTTCTCATTTCATCTTCATCAATCTCAGTCGTGTCGACCCCGTTGATGACAATCCTGCCGGCTTCCGGCGTTTCGAGCCCGATCATGTGCCTCAAGAGCGTCGATTTCCCGCAGCCGCTCGGGCCGGCGATGACAAATATCTCTCCCTTCTCTACTGTAAAGCTTACGTCACTCAAGACCACATTGTCCCCGTAACGCACAGTAAGATCCTCTACCTCTATGACCGGTTCCCTCTTTTCCATCAGATACACGCCTTACGCTTTAGACAGCGTTTGACCCCTTTTCATTGGATATAGTGAAGTATTATCGCAAAGGTTGAGTCGATGACGATAATAAGGAATATGGCGGAAACCACCGCTGACGTTGTCGCGCTTCCGACCGCTTCCGCCCCGCCTCTCACCTGAAAACCCCGCTCGCAGCCTATCGCCGCGATGAATACTGCGAATACTGTGGACTTGGCTATGCCTGCCTCCACGTCGAAGAGCACGATAGCATTCATCGTTTGTTGCACATAGGTAAAGATTGTGAGGTTGAGACCCGCGACCCCAACAACCAAGCCGCCTATAACGGCGAAGATGTTGGAAAAACCTGTGAGGATCGGAACGACCACGAGGGAGGCAAAAAGCTTGGGAATGGCAAGGAACCGTATGGGGTTAAAGCCCATGGTGATGAGCGCATCCACCTCTTCGTTGACCCGCATGGTTCCTATTTCAGCGGCAAACGCCGATCCGGAGCGTCCGGCCACGATAATGGCCGTGATGATGGGTCCCAGTTCCCTAACCATGGCCACAGCCACCAGTGAGGCCACATAGATGTTGGCGCCGAACTGCTTTAATTGCAGGGCTGACATAAAGGCGATAATAAGGCCGAGCAGAAAACTGATAAGTGCTACTATGGGAACACCGTCGACGCCCACCTTTTTCATAGAGGAAACCACTTCAACCCATCGCACTTTTCTCGGATGTCCTAAGGAATAGACAGTCTCTGTGATAAGCTCTCCGAAGAAGAGAATCACCTCGTAGAGGTCCTTAAGCACATTGAGTGTTTCGTTTCCGATCTGTTCCACCAGATTGAGCGATCTCTCTGAGGCAGCGAGTGAGTGAGCGTGGATCGCATCCATGTCGACGAGGCTCATCATCTGTTCTTTTTTGCCGGAGGCGTGTATAACCGCAAAGGGAACAGACCTTTTTTCCGCTTCTTCTTTAAGTTCCGCCAGAAAAAGGGCCCCGGCGCTGTCGAGATACTCCACCTTCTCAAGGTCTACCGTGAGCCGGGAGGGGTTGTGCTCGTCAAAGATCAGTTGAATCTGAGAGAGTAACGTATCGAATTGTGAGAGCCCGACGTTTCCCGATAAAAGGATCGTGACATCACCGTTTCTTTTGCCTTCAAAGGAAAGAAAGGCTGCATTATCGGGCATATTTATCTATACCATACCAGGCGGGAAAACTGAAGCGGTTAAGAATAGTCCGAGAGGAGGCATCAAAGCCGAACGGCTTCGAGCTTGAAGGCGATACGAAGGACTATTCTCCGTTCCGTGAGCCTTTTACGATATGGTACTTCTTGATCTTATACCTGAGCATTCGCTCGCTCAATCCCAGGACAGATGCCGCTTTTGTCTGAACCCACTCGGAGGCGACAAGCGCGTCGAGAATCATGTTTCTCTCAATATCCTCAACGGTCTCCTTCATGTTCTTTTCCACTTGTGCCTTTGTCTCGCCTGAAAACACGGGCAGGTCCTCTTTGGAAATATAATCGCCCCGGGTGAGCACCACGGCCCGTTCGGTCATGTTTTCCAGTTCTCGCACGTTCCCCGGATAGTCGTATTTCATGAGAATGTCACGGGCATCTCTGGTCATGCCCTTGATGTTCTTCTTATGTTTCGCGTTGTATTTCTTCAGAAAGAACTCGATTAAAAGAGGGATATCATCCTTTCTTTCTCGAAGCGGGGGCACCGGAACGGTCACTACGTTGAGCCTGTAAAAGAGGTCTTCCCTGAAGGTCCCTTTCTTGACTTCTTCTTCAAGACTTTTATTCGTGGCCGCTATGATCCGGACATCCACTTTGATGGGATGAAGACCGCCGAGCCTTTCGATCTCCTTTTCCTGGAGCACCCTGAGAAGCTTGGATTGCAAAACGACCGGTATGTCAGCAATCTCATCGAGAAAAATAGTGCCTTTGTTCGCCAGTTCAAACTTGCCGATCTTTCTCTGATAAGCGCCCGTGAAAGCGCCTTTCTCGTAGCCGAAAAGTTCGCTTTCAAGGAGCGTCTCGGGTATGGCGGCGCAGTTGACCTTCACCAGGGGATACTCTTTGCGGTCGCTCAGCGAATGCATGAGATCGACGGCCATCTCCTTACCCACGCCGCTTTCACCGGTAATGATCGAGGTGGAATCAGTCTTGGCGATGCGCACGATAAGGCTTGCAACTTCGTGCATCTTCTCGCTGTGATATACAAAATCTTCGGATTTGAACCTGTCCTTCAGTGTCTCTTTCAAAACCATGTTTTCGTGGACCAGATATGTTTTCTCCTCCGTCTTTTTGATTTTGAAGAGAAGATCATCGAGATCGACCGGTTTCGTAAGGTATTCCGATGCACCCGACTTTAACGCTCCTACCGCATTCTCAATGCTGCCGAAGGCCGTCACCATAATAACCTCTGTTTCCGGGTTCATCTCTTTGAATTGCTTCAAAAGGGTCAATCCATCGGTGTCAGGGAGTCTGTAGTCAAGGAGTACGATCTCGAAGACATCGTTCTTGAATAGCTCCAGGGCTTCATGGCCGTTTCCCGCTTCTGACACCGTGTAGCCTTCTTTCCTGAGTAGTCCGGCTAGTAGCGACCTCTGTGAATCCTCGTCTTCCACAACAAGGATGCTTGCTCTATCCATATGAATAACCTCCAAAGAATAATCAACGAACCAATTTAGTAACGACCTGCCGGGTAGTCACCCCTTAAGCTGCGTTTTGCTTTTCCCCGGCAATCGGTCTTCTTAAACCCTTCTCAGTCATGTTGCCCTAACCCGTGTCTCTTCATCGCCCATGGTTCGGACCTGCTTCACCGGCAGTGTCACGACAAAAGTCGCTCCGTGTCCCTCATCGCTTATCACTCGTATCTCGCCTCCGTGGTCCTTAACGATCATATACGATATGGGGAGACCCACGCCCATGCCTTTGTCTTTGGTCGTGTAGTAATACTCGAAAATTCTGTGAAGCTCTTCTTCCTTGATACCCGGGCCGGAATCCTTAATGTGGATGGTCACGAAACCATCCTTTTCTTTTGCCAGCACCACAATACTCCCTTTTTGGCCTATGGCTTCAATCCCGTTGAGGATGATGTTGTAGAAGGCCTGTTTCAGCCTGTCCTTCTGGCATTCGATTCGGATGGCCGCATCCACTCTGTTGGCGACGACAATCCCTTTTGAAGCGGCCTTCTCCGTTACAATGGTGAGGACCTCGTCGAGCAGGGCGTAGAGGTTTTCACTGACGAAGGGGGCCTGAGCCCGGGTGGAGAGCAGGAATTCTTCTACAATCCTGTCAATCCTCACGAGTTCGCTCCTTATGATATCGAGGAAGGCGAGGTACTCCTCTTTCTTCTCTTCCGCCGGCAGGAATTCCCGTTTAAGCCGCTGGACCGAGAGGCTCATGGCATTAAGCGGGTTGCGTATTTCATGGGCCATGCCCGAGGAAAGTCTTCCAAGTGAGACAAGCCTCTCTTTCACCTCCATCTCCTTCTCCATTTCGCTCACCTTCTTTCCGTGCTTGCGTTCGAGAAGAAATATGGCAAAGGTACTCAATGCGCCGGACAGCGTGAGAAGAATGAGAATAACAACAAAACTGAGCGTGGTACTCCTGATAGTATTCTTTGCCAGATCCTTCGATATCAGTATCTCCACAGTATAGCCGGGGAGAAATTTCGAATCGAGAGGCCTTGACAGCACGAAGGCATCTTTCTTTTCGTAGCTCTGTCCCATGAAGGGCATTCCTATTCCCTTCTCGTCGTAAAGATTGATGCCCATGATATTGAACCGCTTTTCCTCTCTATCGAGGAGGTCTTGTATAATAAACTTCTTTCTTAAGAGTTCCAGCTCTGACTCGTCGATCTTGAAAAAGAAAATACGGTCTCTCACCCGAATACCCATAAAAAGGGATTTGTCTTTGCTCGTCGGCATTCTTAATACGGTCTCTTGCTGGCCGGCCACGAGCGGATGAAGCTGGGCTGCTGTTATCTGGATCATGCCTTTCTGCAAGATTATATTGCCGCCACTATCCAATACAAGAAGGTTCGCGAACGGGAGCTGGTCGAGCCGCGTGTTGTCCGTATTGCTCATGAGGTTGTAGAGATCTTCAACCATGGTCTCATCTGAAATCATAATGTTGAGAAAGTTGGGGGTTATGATGGCTGGGGATTTTTCCAGGAGGCTTAAATACTCAAGGTCAACATCTATCTCCTGCTTGATATGGTTATAGACGATTTCGCCTTCGCCTTTCAAAAGACCGCTGATATTTGTGGTAATGACCTTGATGAGCCCGAACCCCGTAGCGGTGATGCAAAAAAAGAATATGGCAAATAACAGGGTGGGAAAGATTATGGTCTTTTTATCGGCCATACCTTCTCGGCTGGCGAGGACCCATCAGTTTGATTCTTCTGTCCTCGTTATTGAGGAAGTTATCGTAGCGCTCCCTCTGTCTTTCGTTAAGAGTCCTTGAAACCTCCGATCTGTACTGGTGGTAAATGTTGTCCCGCGATGTCTCCAGTTCTCGTATATCGGTCTGGAGTCTTCCAATCCTTTCGGCATTGGCTTGAGGGTGTTTATCGAGTTCCTTGAGTTCGAGTCTTTTCTGCACAGATTCCCTTGTTATCGCGTTCCATTCACCGATGTATTTATTGCGTATGCCTTTAATCTGGGTCCTCTGAGGCTCTGAGAGATCGAGCCCCCTCTCGAAGTCAGAGTATGAATCCTGAGCAAGAACAGGGGGCACGTAAAGAAGAACCAGCAGAAAAAAAGCAAACAGCTTTGTCATGGATTGACCGGTACCCACACCCTATGGGCCGGTACCCATTTTCCACCTGACCACTGTCCGGGAACTTCAACCCATTGTCCCGGAGGGGCTTCTTGTGCCTGCGGCGCAGGCGCCGGAACAGCCACTGCCTGGGATCTCTGGGCATCTATCTTTTGATTCTGCACGTTCTGATCGACCGCGTTGCCACCTACGGCCCCTGCCAGCCCTCCAACCGCAGCACCAATAAGGGTTGATGCGGTGTCATGACCGATCACCTGTCCCGCAATGGCGCCCAAACCGGCCCCGATTGCAGCCCCTTTTTGTGTGTTATAACCTTCGGATGCACACGAAAACATGGTAAATCCAGTCGCAATGATTACAAGAGTCGCTAAAATTCCTTTCATGTTTCTCCCTCCTTTGAATTGGGAAGGTAGCTATGCCCCATTCAAGCCGCTACCTTTTATCCAAATATTTGGCTTTTCCCGGCCGCGTCTATACGGCCGAATCTTTTATGGCCTGGGTTCAGGCCCGTCCTCTCTCATGAACCTTCCGTTTCTAAAAGGCTCTCGCTCGCTCAGCTTCTGCAATTGTTCCGGGGTCAGTATCTTTCTTAAGTCGAGTCTCAGCTGGACCATCCTGTCCTCTATCTGATGTCTTAAGGCACTCACCTCTTTCTGTTTGGCAAGGATCGCGGCATCAGTGGCTTTAGGGTCCGCGTAAAGGGCCTTCAAATCCAGGGATTTCTGAAAGAGCTCATACCTTATCGCCTGAGTTTCATTACGGTACTTTTCCCTGAGCTGCCACATCTTGCTCATCTGGTCTTTGCTCAGATTGAGCCCCGCCATGGGACCCGCCTGCCCCCTGTCCATCCCCCCGCCCCGAGGCGGAGCCGAACCGTCCCGGCCCATGGGTCCGTTTCCCGGGCCCGCTGCGTATATAGTCGTCGTGGCGACCGCCAGAAAAATCAAGGCCATGGCCACGATAATACCTTTTTTCATTGTAACCTCCTTCATGCTTTTTTTCAAATCGGCCATACCTTGCGATGAGCAATATGCATGCCAGACACAATGTATCGCATAACATCATGAAATAATTGATGATGTGATCCAGAAAACGGACTAATTGGCTCGTAACGCAAGGTAATAAGTGTCGAACTTACGCACATGTGACGACAATTATGTCGAGGGCATTCGCGGGCACCTACGCAGCCCCGGTTCTTAATTCGCCGCGCGTAAAACAGATTTGAAATTTCGCGAGCGCGATCGCATGGCGAACACGTGCCCGGGCTCGCGAAGAAATCAAGGCGTTTTTCCTGGGACTTACAGCCCTGCATACGGCGCTATCGGTCAGCTCTTCCACGACTCCTCTCCGTGAGCTTCACGAGGACGATCCCCGCTTCATAGAGGACATACATGGGCACAGCGAGGAGCATCATGTTGTAGACGTCGGGGGTGGGGGTGATTATGGCAGCGGCGATGGCGATGAAAAGAATCGCGAACCTCCTCGTCTTCGAAAGCATCCGTGACTTCACAATGCCCATTTTAGCGAGGATAAGCATGACGATGGGGACCTCAAAAGTAGCTCCGAACGCAAAAATCATGGCGCTGCAGAACACAACGAAACGTTCCACGGATATCATGGCTTTTACGGCGCCGCCCTCGTAACTGATGAGGAACCCTATGCCCGAGGGAAGAACGAACCGGTAGCAGAAGAGACTCCCCCCGTAGAAAAGAACGATGGCGGAAAGTATGAAGGCGTAGCCATAGACCGGTCTCGTGCCAACCAGGTTTCTGATCTCACGCCACGCGAGGTAGATGATGAGCGGCAGCGCAAAGAAGATTCCTCCGTACAAAGCAAGCTGAAGGGCGGTAAGAAATACTTCCGGCAGGGAAAAGAAATAGATCTTGATCCCCGCCGTTTTCAGAAGAAGCTTCATAATGTCTCTGGCGTAGATGAAGCTCACAATGGCTGCCACAGCGACCGCGGCGAGAGACCTTAAGACGACCTTTCTGAAGCCTGTCAGGAAAGAAAGGGCTTTTTCTCTTTCCATGGCGCTTCAGTTCGGGCGGTCCCGAGGGAAATGATGTACTTCAGGGCGTCGTCAGCGGGGATATCGAGGAACGTGAGTTCTTCTTCCTGAACCAGGATAATGTAACCGGAAGTGGGGTTGGGGGTGGTGGGAATAAAAACAGAGCACAACTGTTTGCTGTTGATCTGGATTCTCTTCGTGACGAAGCCGATGGCGTATCGCCCGGGAAATGGATATTCCACGAGGACCACTTCCTTAAAGGATTTGATCCTGTCTGATGAAAAGGCCTCTGTCATGTCTTTCACCGACCCATAGATACTCTTCACCACTGGGATTCTTTTGAGGAGCTGCTCGCCGCGGGCAAGGGCCTTCTTCCCGAAGTAGTTCGAGGCAAGGATGCCGGTAATATAGGTAATGATGATAAAGAGGATAAAGCCCGCCCCGGGGATATAAAGCTCCCGACCGGAGAGCCGCGCGAGGGCGCTTTTCACGAGGGGGGCTACGAGCGGTTCAAAAAATGAAATGACAAAGTAGATAATGTAGAGGGTGACGATGAGGGGGATGAGTATAAAGAGGCCTGTGAAGAACTTACTCTTTATGTGTTTTGTTACGCTCATCTGTCCGTAATGTATAATTGAAGCCGCGGAAAGTCAATGATTTAATGGCGTTCTATTCTGAACGGGTGGATCGAACCTGAGGGCTTATGCCGGATCGGGTGGGTTACAGACCTTCTTGAGAATTCTCTTGACAGCTTATCTTTAAAAACCATGAATGTTATGTGTTTGGACACACGCGTGTTCAGGAACGTGTCTCTGCGCGTCCTGCCGTGTCATGCGCCTTCAGACGTACGTTCAGTACAGTCTTCGGCCAGCAAGACATATCAGTCCATGGCATATCCATCTTACCATTCCACGCGTGTGTCCACTCACGCCGTTCTTCCCGTATACCTTACGGGAATACCGGGATAGTCATGGAGCATTCAATTGATTCGCGCTTAAGCGCTTCAACCTATGACCGTGGTGGAATGGCCGCCTCACACTCCATGGGTTCGGTGGCCGGCGCATACGAATACGATAGCAACATCACCTCCATGGCGTATTGTCCTCTCGATGCCTACGCAACTGATGCCTACGAGAAGGATCAAGCATTCTCGGCAATAGCAACCCAACGATTCACCACGCCGCTTCGTCCGACCATCTCGCCCACGCTCATGGACGTAACACACACCTCACCCGATGGCCGGGCGAGACTTCGACAAGCTCAACCTCCCCTTGGCTGCATCCGGTTTCTGCTTTTGCACACCGGGCCGAAAACCTGCATCCCGGCTGCGCCGCAAACGCCGAAGGAGGCTCTCCGGTCAGGGGGCTAAAACCGCGCCGCTTTTTGGGATCAAGCGAGGGAATGGATGAGAACAATACCCTGGTGTAAGGGTGGAGGGGGTTCGCAAAAAGCTCTTCTGTCGGCGCCTCTTCCATGATCTTCCCCACATACATTACCATGATCCGATCCGCGATATGACGCACCACCGAGAGATCATGGGCCACAAAGAGATAGGAGAGAGAGAACCTGGCCTGGAGGTCTTCAAGGAGGTTTATGATCTGTGCCTGAATTGAGACATCCAGGGCAGAGACAGGTTCGTCGCAGACTATAAAGGTTGGGTTTACCGCGAGGGCGCGGGCAATACCGATCCGTTGCCTCTGGCCTCCGGAGAACTCGTGGGGATATCGGGAGGCCGCTTCTTTGGATAGGCCCACGATATCGAGAAGTTCTTCTACCCTTTTCGCCACTGAGACCTCACCCATAATGAGTGGCCCCTCGGCCACGATGTCGGATACTGTCATGCGCGGGTTAAGCGAACCGAAGGGGTCCTGAAACACAATCTGCATCTTCTTTCTGTATGCCTTGAGCTCACCCGGTGTGAGGTGAGCGATATCCGCGCCATCAAAGAAAATGCGCCCACCCGTGGGGTCATAGAGTCTCACAATGCATTTACCTACTGTCGTTTTTCCTGAACCGGATTCTCCCACGAGGCCTAGGGTCTCGCCTTTACCCACAGAGAAGGACACGTCGTCAACGGCCTTCACATGACCTACTGTGCGGCGCAAAAAACCGTGCTTCACAGGAAAGTACATTTTCAAACCGTTTACTTCAAGCATGATTTCTGTCCACCTCTCCGGCCCGAACCCAGCAGGCGCATCTGTGGCCCACGGCGACCTCCACGAGCGGCGGTTCTTCGAGCCTGCATCTTTCAATGGCGAGAGGACAGCGTGTATGAAACCGGCAGGCCTCCGGAAACTTGAGGGCCGAGGGAACCGTGCCCGTTATGGTATAGAGTTTGGCGCCCCGTTCGGTCCTTCCCGGCAGGCTCTTGAAAAGTCCTTCCGTGTAAGGATGCAGAAAGGATGCGAAGATCGCTTCGCAGGGGCCCGATTCAACGATCTTGCCCGCGTACATGACAGCAACCTCATCGGCCATCTCAGCCACGACGCCCAGATCGTGGGTAATAAGGAGAACGGCGCATCCGTTATCCTGCTGGAGGTCCTTCATGAGTCTCAATATTCCCGCCTGAATGGTAACGTCAAGGGCGGTGGTGGGCTCGTCGGCAATGAGGAGTGCGGGCTTAAGGCATAACGCCATGGCTATCATCACCCTCTGTTTCATCCCGCCTGAAAGCTGGTGTGGATAGCTTGACATGACGCCGCGGGCGCCCGGTATGCCTACCTTCGTCAAATATTCCATGGCCACCTCGCGGGCATCATTCCTTCCTATGCGTGTATGTATCTCTACCGCCTCCATGATCTGCGTCCCGACCGTGAACACGGCGTTGAGACTCGTCATGGGCTCCTGAAATATCATCGATGCAAGCCTTCCCCGGATATCGCGCATCTCAATTTCGGAAAGCGACGCGATCTGCCTGCCTGCAAGCGTAATATTCCCCTCCACTATTCTCCCCGGAGGAGACGGGACCAATCTCAAGACCGAGAGGGCCGTGACCGATTTTCCGCAACCGGATTCTCCCACGAGGCCGAGCGTCCTGTTCCTTCCGATGGAAAGTGAAACGCCGTCTACCGCACGGGCTATCCCCTCGTCCGTAAAAAAATACGTGTGCAGATTATCTATGTTCAGTACATCGTCCATATCAGCCCTTTCTCAACCTCGGATCCAGCGCGTCCCGCAATGTGTCGGCAAACGTATTGAAGGCCAGGACAAGAATAAAGAGAAAGGCCGAGGCTGTACTTAAGTTCCACCAGATGCCGTTGGCGAGCTCCCTGTCGGCCATCATGATCATCCTTCCCCAGCTGCCCGTGCCTGGTTCCACACCCACACCGATGTAAGTAAGTACCGTCTCGGTCATAACGAGCGCAGAGAAATCGAGGGTAATCTCAATGATCACGATATGCATCACATTAGGCAGGATGTGACGAAAGATGAGCCTTGCATCGCTCGCGCCGAGTGCACGTGCCGCCTCCACGTATTCCATGTTCTTCACCTTCAGGGTCTCGCCCCTGATGAGCCTGCACAGTCCGACCCAGCTCGTAACCCCGAGCGCCACACAGAGCTGCCACAAGCCGCGCTCCATGATCATGAGCATAGCAATAAGCAGGAGTATGCTCGGGATGGACGAGAGCACCTGATAGACATACTGAATGAGATCATCTATGAAGCCGCCGTAGTAGCCCGCAAAAAGTCCCAGCATCACGGCAAACAGGGCCGCGATCAGCGTGGGGACAATACCGATGACAAAGGCGGTCCTCACCCCTTTGAGCCCATTGTACAAAACGTCCTCGCCAAGATTGTTCGTACCCAAAAGGTGCCGGGACGCGAGCGCAAATTCTTTTCTGTTGAGAAGGCCCCTGTCTGCAAGCGGCGGAGAATAGGACTTTTCGGGCTCCTTGTTGAAAGCCGCGTCAAGCGCAGTCCGGCCCCACCTTATGCCTGAAGCCTCCCTCACGGGCAGAGGTATGCAATCGAGGCAGGCCACGAGCGCAAAAATGCAGATGACCAAGAACCCTGCCACAGCGAGCCTGTCTTTTCGAATCCTTCTTATTGCTATCTTGAGATGCGACTCAGTCACACACTTTCCTCACTTAAAACTTACCCTGGGATCAACAAGCGTATAGCTTATATCCGTCAGGATACTGCCAGCGATATAAAGCAGAGAGTAGATATAAACAAGCGTCCTGATCACGGGATAATCATGATTGTTGATCGCGTTGATCATGAGATTACCCATGCCCGGTATGCCAAAGAAGATCTCCAGAAGGAGACTTCCGGTGATGAGAAATGGTATGGAGAGCACCGTGGTGGTAAGGATCGGTATCATGGCATTCTTCAACACATGTTTGAAGAGAATGCCTTCTTCGCTTACGCCTTTGGCCATGGCCGTTCTCACATAATCGGCGCGGACTTCATTAAGCATGATGGTCCGGTAGAACCTTACCCCGCCGCCGAGCCCTGATGCCACGGCAAGAATCACGGGTAGCAAAAGAAATTTCCAGGCGCCCACACCGAAGTCATAACCGTAAATGGGAAAGTATTTAAACACAACGGCCAGAAGATACTGACCAAAAATTATGTAATTGAGAATAGCGATGCTCATAAGGATCACGCAGATAAAGAGCGCAAGCTTATCGATGTATGTGCCCCTGTAATAGGCGATGAAAAGCGCAATAGGGAGCGTCACGATCATGGAAAGCAGGAAGGCCGGCACGGTGAGAGAGAGCGAAGGACCGATCTTTTGTTTCAACAGGCTCGTCACCTTTTCATGGAGGTAATCCGATTCCGGAAACTGGAAGAGTACGAGTTCCCTCATGTGGTTCCAGAAGCGACTATCGAAGGGATGAAGCCTGCCGTCTTTTTCCCTGTGAAGATTGAAGAACATGGGCTTATCCATGCCATGTGAAGCGACCCAGGCTGCAATCTGCGTCTCTGTGGGGTTCTTTCCGAGCTGCTTTCTCGCCACGGCCTCGGGAGAGGCAAACACATTAAAAAGCAGAAAGGTCACGAGGCAGACGCCGATGACCGTGGGTATAGCGAGGAGAAATCTGCGCACTATGTAGGAGAGCATACTATCTCCTCCTCCTTCTATATTTGATGAGCACCGCGGGAGCGAGGATGATGGCGAATAAAACCAATCCGCAGATGAGCGCTGTAAGGTTCGGCTTATCCTCATGCCTCCAGTAATCCCGCCGCGCGCCGGAATCGATACGAATATATTTCTTGTAGTTCCCGGAAATGCTATGCGCCTTGCCGTTCTTGTACCATGCGTGGCGCAACACATAGGAGGGTGAGTGGAAACTGAATATCCACGGACATTCCTCGGTGACAATTGCGACCATTTTATGGATGATGGCCTCGCGTTCCGGCGAATCCTCCATGCCTTTCATACGCTCATAGAGTCTGTCATATTCAGGATTGGAAAATGCCGAGCTGTTAGGGTTTGGCGGCGCGTTCGGCCCGTAGAGGAGCTGGAGGAAGTTCTCCGGATCGGGATAGTCGGCAACCCAGCCTAGAGAGAACATCTGGAATGTACCTTTATGGCTTCTCTCAAGCTGCTGGGACCACGTATTGACCTGAAGTTTCATCTTAATGCCGAGTTGTTCGAAACACCGCATGTCAAAGGCCGCCACCTCGCGGGCCCTGGTAGAATCTGAGCCGATGTCATAGGTGAGCTCAAGCTGTTTTCCCGTTTTTTCATCAATCCCATCAGGATAGCCTGCACGAGCGAGAAGTTCCTTTGCCTTGGTCAGGTCATAGGTTTTATACGGGTTCTTCAACAAAGGGTCATATCCGAAGATACCGGGCGGCAAAGGACCCTGCGCGTTGATCGCCCGTCCGTTCATAAAGATCTCGTTATAGAGGTCCGTGTCGTAGGCGAGAGAGAGGGCCTGTCGGAGATATTTGTTCTTGCCGAGCACGGGGTCGCGCATATTGAAGGCAAGATAGTAAATATCGAGATCGCTCGCTATCTCGAGGCTTATACCTTTTTTGATAAAATCGCCGGAGAGCTCCAGGTTCTTGGTGACCACCCGATCGAACTGGTCTTGCGGCACGCCCGAGGTATCGAGATAGCCTTGAAGAAAGAGGAGCCAGACGGGCTGGGCCGTGGATATGATCGAGTACCAGACCTCGTCGAGAAAAGGCAATCGCTTTCCTGCGTCGTCAAGTAGGCCCTTTTCGGCGTCACCCGGTGCACCGGTTAAGGGGTAATACTCTGCCCGGAAATTGGGGTTACGTTCGAGTACGATCCTGTGCTGTCTCTTCCAGGATTTCAGTTTGAAAGCGCCGGTACCCACCGGATGGCGCGAGAAGCCGTCCCTTCCCGATGCGTTGTAGTATTCGACCGCCTCATGCGCAACCGGGGCCGTATACGGCATGCTCATGACGTAGATGAAAGCGGGAAAAGCCTCGGTCAGGGTAATCCTGAGCGTGCGGTCGTCGACGGCTTTTAAGCCTTCTATCTCCTGAGAATAATCCGCCTTTCCTGCCGCCGCCGCTTTCTTGAAGAATGCGTCGATCCCTTTTATCTTGTTGGCCACAAGCCAGTATCCCGTGGATTGTACTGCCGGGTCAGCGAGCCTCTTGATCGCATAGACCACATCCAGAGCGGTAACGCGCCTGCCCTTGCCTTGAGGAAAGCAGGGATCATCCTGAAAATATATGTCGTCTCTCAGGGTGAAGGTATATTCCATCCTGGTCATTTTCTTGGTTATGCCCTTTTCCACAACATTTTCGGAAAAAGTATGTTTCACGGGATAGTCTGCTGCGAGCGCCGGCACTACCTTGTAGGGTCTATCGAGGTAGGCGTTCTGGTAAAGGGCGTCATAGATCTGTGTCAGTATCTCGGCAGAGGTGGTGTCGGAGACCTGCGCAGGGTCGAGTGTCCTCGGGTCCTCGCCGAGCGCCGTGTAGGCGATCACCTTGTTGCTCTCGGGGGGATAGGGATTATTTCCACAGGCGGGGACCATCACCATCAAAAAAAGAAGCGCGAGCACAGCGATCTGTCTTCGTGCCTGAATTCCGGCGTTCATGGAACATAATCTATAGGCCCCCACAGTGGAAGTCAACTAAAAATCCCCTTTAACGGCGCGTCTCTTTCAGCTGCGGCGCCGCGAAAACTCGCGCTCTTGACAATCATGGGTACCAGCGCCATAATGAACACATGGACCTGTTGAAAGTGATTCAGGAGCGAAGAAGCGTGAGAAAATACCGGAACGATCCGGTGCCTGATGAGATAATCACTGAAATCCTGGAGGCGGCGAGACGGTCTCCCTCATGGGCCAATACGCAGGTCTGCCGTTTTATTGTGGTTAAGGACCCAGGCATTAGAGAAAAGCTTGTCGATGCCCTGCGGCCGGGTAACCCCGCTACCCAGGCCATGAAGCAGGCCCCGGTCATCATCTGCGTGGCCGCAAAAAGAGGGGCTTCCGGTTACGGGCGTGGCGAGCCGAGAACGAACAAGGGTGACTGGTTCATGTTCGATAGCGGCATCGCCATGGAACATATTGTGCTTGCCGCGTGGAACTTCGGCCTGGGCACCGTCCACGTCGGTTCTTTCGACGCAGAAAAGGTCGAAGCTCTCTTGAAAATTCCCGAAGGATTCAGCATGGTCGAAATGACGCCTCTCGGTTATTTCGATGATCCTGTCGGCCCCGAGACGCCACGCAAGCCTCTAAGCGAGATAGCTTTTCTCGATACTTTTGGCAAGGCACTGAAATGACCTCGTGGGCAAAGCTGAGGCTTCCCTGACGGTGACGTCGTGCGCGAGACCGTGTGTTGTGAGAAAGAGACCTCAACCGATACAGAAAGAGAAAAGGAGAAAATATAGATGAAGAAGCATCTCATGATAATCTGTGCACTTATTTCGTCGGTGTTATGCGGCTGCTCCACGGTCTATCAATCGACTTACGGTGTTGCCGTGGAAGAGCGCAGCGTCAAGACAATCGCCTCTGACGAGAAAATTAAACTCACGATCCAGCAGAGATTCCTGCAAGACGATACGGTGAAGATCCTTGATATCTCAACGTACTGCTACTACGGTCAGGTCTATCTTGTGGGTGAATACGAGACCGAAAAAGAGAGAGACAGGGCGATGCAGCTCGCAAGTACCGCGTCGGGCGTCAAGTCCGTAATTCCCTACCTGCTTCGCAAGAAAAAGTCAGATACATGCGGGATAACGGACAACCTTGAAATCAGCACCAAGCTCAAAGCCAAGCTCATCGCGGATAAGGACATCTGGTCAACGAACATCGATGTGAAAGTAGTACAGTGCAATGTCGTTCTCCTGGGTATCGTCGGCTCAGAGAATGAAATCGCCAAGGCTATTGCCCATGCAAAGAGCGTGGGAAGCGTAAGAGACGTGACCTCCTATCTAAAAGCGACCCGTTGATGGCAATACGGTTGTGTTCTGTCTGAAAGCCGTTTTTGTACGCACCGGGATTTTGAGATTTCATGTGAACGCGATTACAACTTCTCCGGGCGGCCATCGGGGTTGACCGGCTAGCCCAATTTCCTTATACTCCTTGAATGTGCGATCGTTGTTGTAGCTATTGATCATTTTCTTCATGACCGGCGCAAAGAGGTGACCACAAGTGAAGGTTTCCCGTGAATTCCAGATTTTCGCCAAGCCCGCCGGGCCAGCCTGCAACCTCGCCTGTCGCTACTGTTACTACCTGAACAAGGAAGATCTCTATGGAAAGGGTAACTCCTTTCGCATGTCCGATGAGATCCTCGAAACGTACATTACCCAGCATATCGAGGCTTTTGATGAACAGGTCATACATTTCTCCTGGCATGGAGGCGAGCCCACTCTCCTGGGGCTCGACTACTTTCGAAAGATTGTTGAGTTGCAACGCAGACATCGTGGTCACGGGCAGCGTATACAAAACGGCATCCAGACAAACGGTACCCTCCTCGACGAAGAGTGGTGCGAGTTTCTTGCTTCGGAGGGTTTCGGAGTGGGGGTGAGTCTCGATGGTCCCGAGCAATTCCACGACCTTTATCGCCTGACCAGGGCGCAGGGGCCTACGCACAAACAGGTCATGCGCGGGATTACACTCCTGCAAAAGCACCGGATCCCCTTCGATGTGCTCTGTGTGGTAAATGACAAAAACGTGCGCCATCCCACCGAGGTATATCGATTCTTCAAGCAGACCGGCGTCCGCTATATCGGCTTTTTACCGCTCGTTGAATTTGACTCTCGCACACGCCGGGTAAGCGATAGTACGGTGCCTGCCGAGGCTCTTGGTGATTTCCTCTGCGCGATCTTTGATGAGTGGCTCGCGTGTGACATAGGCCGCGTCACCGTGCAGATATTCGAAGAGGCGATCGGAGGGGGCATAAGAGGGGAACATGCACTCTGCATTTTCCGGAAGACATGCGGGGATATTCCCGTGGTCGAACACAACGGAGATGTCTTTTGTTGCGATCACTTTGTGCATCAGCGCTATCGGCTCGGCAATATCTGTGATACTCCCCTCGCCCAGCTTCTCGAAAGTCCCCGGCAAAGGGCTTTCGGGCAGGATAAGTTCGATCGTCTGCCCCTCGCGTGCAAAACCTGCGAAGTCCTTACCCTCTGCAATGGGGGTTGCCCCAAGGACCGGTTTATGCCCGCGCCCCGCGGCGCACGGGATCTCAACTACCTCTGTGCCGGCTACAAACGTTTCTTCACCCATTGCCGCCCTTTTATTGACGAGGTGTCAGCCTTGTGGCAAGGAAACAAGCAGGATAGAGCGTTGGAAACTCCGAACCGGAGCGCGAAACCCGGTATTAAAGCAGGTCGCAACGATCCCTGCCCCTGTGGCAGCGGAAAAAAATACAAAAAGTGCTGCATGGGTAAGTGAGAAGCCCTGTGCGAAGATGTCCGGGCCTTTCTTTGACGCTCAAGCGTGAGCGGTCTTTCGCACCTTACTAGATTTTCAGTTTCTCTTTGAAAAAGGCAATGGTGCGTCCCCATGCAAGCCCGGCCGCCTCTTTGCTATATCGTTCGGCGTTCGTGTCGTTATTGAAACCATGCTGAGCGCCCTCATACATATATAGCTTGTAATCGACCGACGCCCTCTTTAAGGCCGCCTCGTAGGCGGGAATACCCGCATTGATGCGCTGATCGAGGCCTGCGTAATGGAGTAGTAGAGACGCTTTGATTTTGGGTACGTCTTCAGAAGCAGGCTGCGCGCCATAGTATGGGACTACAGCCGAAACATCGGGCGAATTCACCGCAACCTGGTTGGCCATGGCGCCGCCCCAGCAGAACCCCACAACCCCCACTTTACCTGTGGACATGGGATGTGTCTTCAGATACTTTACGGCCGCAACATAATTCTTTATGGTGGATTGCTGGTCGAGTTGAGCGATGAGCGACACGGCCTTGCTCTCATCTTCCGGTGTCCCTCCAAGAGGCGATAAAGGATCGGGGGCAAGGGCGAGAAAGCCTTCCAGGGCGATACGTCTCGTCACATCGGCAATGTGGGCATTGAGGCCCCTGTTCTCAGGGATAACGACCACACCTGGCACTTTTCCATCCTTTCGCGGTCGGGATAATTTGGCACGAATATCGCCAGTGGCGCCCTGATAGGTAATATCCTCGTTTGAGAGGCGTGGATCATCCTTGGCAACTATATCTGCTGCCGCATACCTGTCCTCCAGCATCGCAAACAGGGCATTTGCGGCTACCACGCCGCCTGCGATGAGAGATAATCTTTTGAGAAACCCGCGGCGGTCGAGCAATCCTCGACTGTATTCGTCATAGAGATCGAACACTCTCTTATCCATGGCTATCCTCCCTTTCTTTCTCTCTGGTTTTGTCTATGAAAAAAGTGTAAGGGCGCACGCCTCTCATGTCAAGCCTAAACAAAAGGAACCGGATACGTGCGGCGTGTGCCGTAGAAGAAGACCTTTAAAATCAAGGGCGCGCAACCGCAAGCTGATGAGAGCGTGCGCTGAGTAGCGCGCCATCCCTTCCTAGAGAAAGTATTTGCAATTATCCGGCAAAAATAGGAGAATCTGCACGTGTCAAAAATCGTAGGCGTTCTCTCTTTATGAGCTTAGGCCCCATTTTTTGTCGTAAGCGGTGTGATCGATGCCCTTTATTAACGTAAACCATCTTTCTGTTTATTACGAGGTCCACGGTGAGGGCGATGTGGTGATTTTAATGCATCACGGGTTCGGGTGCAGCAAGATATGGAAAGCCGTTTATCCCGCGGTTATGGCCCGAGGTTACACGGTGGTGATGTTCGACCGCCGTGGTTTTGGTCGATCAGAGCGGGGTAGTGACTTTCAGAATTTTTATGAAACCGAGCGGTATCGGCCGGAAAGTGTGGCAGAACTGAGGACGGTCAAACAAAGTCTCGGCATCGGGGCGTGCCACCTCGTAGGACAATGCGAAGGCGGCGTGGTCGGGGTGGACTATGCGGTCAAATACCCCGAAGAAGTCAAAAGCCTCGTTGTTGCCAGCACTCAATGTTTCAGCGAAGTCCCCATGGTGGAGCTCAATCGTATGAGGCTCGTCAACAGATTCTCAGACCTTGCGCCCGAGCTCAAGGCCAAGATGATTGACTGGCATGGCGAAGCGGCTGAGACGAATTACGACCAGTTTGCCAAATACGGCGGGGCCTATGGTGTGGATTATTTCGACCTGAGGCCAGTTCTGCATCACGTATCATGTCCCACACTCGTACTCTATCCGGACCGCAGTTCCATCTTCGATGTAGAGCAGGCAATCGCCTTCTATCGCCATCTCCCTAAAGGAGAGTTGGCCGTTTTTCCCAGATGCGGCCACAACACGTATGAGCAGCGGCCCGAAGATTATACGCGTACGGTTCTCGATTTCATCGCCCGCACCGAAAAAGGCGAAGACACAAAGGCCGCTCAAGCGGCCATGACGTGCCTAGCCTGACGCCGATCGGCGCAATCATCCGGCAAGCACATCCTCAAACATGATTCCTTGAGATGTGAAAGAATAAAGCCGTTGTTTTTGCTATTTGAACTTGTGATACTCTTTGTTTTTTTCGTAGAGGAGCTTGAGACCGCGCAGGGTTAAGAATTCGTCCACCTCGTCGATCGTCTCTGAGCCCTTGTATATGAGCGTTGAGAGCCCTCCGGTCGCGATCACGTATGGGTCGGTTTTCACCTCGTCTTTCATCCTTTTCACGATCCCGTCGACCAGGCTCACGTAGCCGTATGTGATACCCGCCTGCATGGCATGCACGGTGTTTCTTCCCACTATATTCTTGGGCTGGGCGAGTTCCACCCTGGGAAGCTTGGATGCCCGTTCGAAAAGCGCCTCCAAGGATATCATGATCCCCGGGGCAATACAGCCGCCCACGTATTCACCTTTGGGCGTCACGTAGTCAAATGTCGTCGCCGTACCGAAATCCACGATAATGAGGGGTCGTTTGTATTTGTCGTAACCTGCTACGGCGTTCACGATCCTGTCGGCTCCGACCTCGGACGTATTTTCCGAAAGGATCGGCATACCTGTCTTGATGCCGGGCTCCACGAAGATCGGTGTGATGCCGGTATATTTGCGGCAGGTAATCTCGAAGGGGATACGAAGTGGGGGCACGACGCAGGAGACGATGGCGCTGTCAATTTCGCTTAATCGTATTTTCTCCATGTAGAGAAGGCTATTGAGAAGGATAGCGTATTCGTCGTGAGTTTTATTAAGGACGGTGCTTAGCCTCCAGTGGTTGATGAAGGTATCGCCGTCATATACGCCGAAGACTATGTTTGTATTTCCGATGTCGATAACGAGGAGCATCTAGTAACTCACATCCCCTGCAATGATTTTCTTTGTAATTCCGTCGATATCAAGCAGAATCGCGCCATCCTTATCCACGCCGCGGGCAACGCCTTTGTGCGTCTCACCCATCTGGGTTATCTCCAGGTATTTTCCTTTTATCCCGGCCCTTTCTTCCCAGAGGCGACACATCTTTTCTGCCCCCTGTTCCCGAAAACGGAGGTAGTATTTCTCCAGATTGGAAAGAAGCATACCACAGACCGATGCTCTTTCAAAGACCTTTTTCGTAGCCATCGAGAGTGAGCCCGCCTTTTCTCTGATCTCAGCATCGAGCTCGTCTTCACGCATGTTAACGTTCAATCCAATGCCAATGACCACGAATCTGACCATATCGGCTTCCGTTGAAAGCTCGAGTAATGTCCCGCACACCTTCCTCCCGGAGAGTAACACGTCGTTCGGCCATTTGAGCGTGGGCGTAATGGAGGTCAGCGCATAAACGGTGTCGAAGGCGGCGAGAGAGGATAGAAACGTAATGGGATAGACCTGCGAAGGGTGGACCCTCGGCCTCACGATCACAGAAAGGTAGATATTTCGCCCCGTAGTCGAACACCACCTTCTCCCCAGTCTCCCCTTTCCTCTTTCTTGCGATTCGGCTATCACGCACGCGCCCTCCACCTCTCCGGCCATGGCCAGCTTAAAGGCAAGGGTATTCGTGGAGTCCACGTTCTCCTTGTAAATAATCTTTTGCCCGATTATCGAAGTGTCGCGGTACCTGTCTATCTCCCAGGAATAAAGCTTGTCCGGCGTGGAAACGAGCATGTATCCCTTGCCTTTGGCCTTGCTGATCACATACCCGCATCGTTCAAGCTGATTCATGTACTTCCAGACCGCCGTTCTCGAAACCTTCAATTTTGCAGAAATATGATCTCCCGATACAAAGCTCTGCCGCTCACGCAGGGATTTCAGCACTTCGCTGATGTTATCCATTTTCTATCCTGTCATAGTGCGAGAAATACATGGTGAAGGAGGCTCTGCCCTGGGAGAGGGAACGGATGTCTGTGGAATAACCGAACATATTCGTGAGTGGCGCGGCTGCCTTTACCACCGTGATCCTGTCCTTGGCCAGTATCTCGGCAATCTGGCACCTGCGGGCATTAAGATCGCCGATAACATCACCGAGAAATTCATTCGGCGTGGTCACCGTGAGGGACATGACGGGCACGAGCACGATAGGGTTCGCCTCGGAACATGCCTCGCGGAATCCATCATATGCGGCCATTTTCAGAGTGAGCCGGGCAAATTCGGGATTGCTGAATGAGGCATCGTTGATGGCGATCATCACGTCGGTGAGAGGATACCCCTTGAGAACCCCTATGTTTGAAGCTTCCAGGACGCCCTCCTCGATTGCCTCGACAAAAGGAAACACGGGATGCGTCTCTAAAATACGATTTGTCGTGACAATCCCCTTGCCTCTTCGGTTGGGCGCGATACTAAGCGACACCCATCCTCTGCAGGGCACGCCGTTGATGATCTTTTCGAAGCTGTGCTCCCTGGATACGGGCTTTTCTATACTTTCCTTGTAAACTACCTGGGGCTTGCCCACATGGAGGTCGATGCCGAACTCTTCCTTGATCCTCTTCACAACTACATCGAGGTGCAGCTCACCCATGCCGGAAACGACCGTTTGATAGGCATCTTCGTCTGCTCTCAGCACGAATGTGGGGTCTTCCTCCGCGATCCTCGTGAGCGCGAGCATGAGTTTGTCCTGGTCCACATTGCGCACGGGCTCAACGGCAATGGAGATAACGGGCTCATAGATCTCAATGGGTTCGAGGAGTATGGGTTTAGCCCTGGTGAGCGTATGGCCGGTGGAGGTCTCTTTTAATCCCACGATGCCAACTATGGCACCTGCCTCAGCCCCCTCAATCCTGTCTTTATGGTTCGCGTGAATCCTGTAGATGCGGCTGACCTTCTCCCTCTTGCGAAGATTTACATTATAAATCTCTTCGCCCACCTTGAGTTTGCCCGAATAAATGCGAATATAGGTAAGTTTCCTTCCTTCTTCAATGACGATCTTGAAGGCAAGCGCGGCGAGGTCTTCGTCTACACTTGCCTTCCTCTCTTCCAGTTCGGAGTTGTCCGGGTTCTCTCCCGTTACCGGCGGAACGTCGAGGGGAGACGGCAGATACTTGACCACCGCATCGATAAGCGGTTGGATGCCCTTATTCTTGAGCGCCGATCCGCAGAGAACCGGTACGCATTTCAGGGCGATAGTCGCAGTCCTCAGCGCTTTTACAATCAGGGCCTCGTCGATCTCTCCGCCTTCCAGATAGTGTTCCATGAATTCGTCATCGAGAAGAGACAGCTTGTCGAAGAGCTTCTCCCGGTACCGACGAGCAGTTTCCTGGTATTCAGGTGGTATGGCTATAGAGCGGTAGGTAGCCCCCATGTCTTCCTCGTCCCAGACGATGCCTTTCATGGCAATGAGGTCGACAACGCCGTAGAAACCGTCTTCCCTGCCGAGCGGTATCTGAAGCATAATGGGGTTGGCCCCGAATTTCTCCACGATGAGGTCCACGACACGAAAAAAATCGGAACCCAGCCTGTCGAGCTTGTTTATGAAGGCGATCCTCGGCACGTGGTATTTGTCCGCCTGGTGCCAGACCGTCTCGGATTGGGGTTCGACCCCTCCCACACCGCAAAATACGGCCACCATCCCGTCGAGGACCCGAAGCGACCGTTCCACCTCGATGGTGAAATCCACATGTCCCGGCGTATCGATAAGCTGTATCTCGTGGTCTTCCCAGTAGAACGTGGTCACCGCCGATGTAATGGTGATACCCCGCTCTTGCTCCTGCGGGAGATAATCCATGATCGCGGTTCCTTCGTGGACTTCTCCGATCTTGTGGGTCTTACCGGTATAGTAAAGAATACGCTCGGTAACCGTGGTCTTGCCTGCGTCAATATGGGCCGCAATGCCTATGTTGCGTATCTTGGCCAAGCGCTGCAATTCCTTTTTCATTGCCGATAAGATAGACCTAAGAGGGTAAAAAAGTCAATAAATAAGGCTCTGTTCGGGCGCTCGTCGCAAGATCCTTAAGCATTGCTCGCCTGGTATCACGAGGACGCGAGATTATGGGGCTTCAAAGAAACACTTGAAAAATCACCAAATCAACGGCTGAAACGATTGGGTCGCTTCACGGGTTCCCTCGGCATCGCGACGCATACTGTGCGGGGTGCAGGTAAAACCATGGCAGGCCGTCTCTTTTGGACAACTACGCAGCTCCGCCCGATAAAATCGGGATCTATGCGCCTGCCTGCGGAGTGCCGCCCCCGAATCGCGCCGCAAACCCGAGGGTGTTCAAACCCGTGGCGGACGGCGTTCCGGCTATCTTGGCAAGATAGGCACCATCGAGCTCTTCGATATGATCTTTCACATTGTCAAAATAGTTGAAATGTATCTGTTCCTCATCGATGATGGTTTCAAAAAGCTTCATGCTGATACTGTCCCCGTTTTCTCTGCAGACCAGGTGAAACTCATTGTAGCTTGCAATGGTATTGTCTTCGAGGTCGGCATCGAAAGAGAAGGCGGCCTCTACTTTCTGCCCTTTCTGAACAGGCGCCGCAAGCTCGGTAGTCGGCTGCGCATTGAGCTCTTCAATCCGATCCGCGAACATTTCAGCGTGCCGCATCTCGTCTATGGCGATAAGCTTAACTTTGGCCGCCAGATCCCCATAGTCCATGTTGTCGAGATTATAATGTTGGTTCATGTATTGGTGAATGGCCATGAGCTCCATAGATCGCGCCTTGTTTAAGACCTCTATCACCTTTGCTCTTCGATCCTCTTTTGTAGCCATATTTCCCTCCTTTTGATTTGGACGTTATCTCACAGAAACCGATTTCTTTATCAGAGCATGTACTAAGAAAGATAAGATTTTTTTTCCGAGATATCAAGAATGCAAGCAAAAGACCTATGACATGAGGTCCCTTTGTCGTCCTTGTGCTATGCGCATGACGGATGAATCGGGTGGAGTATCAAGACTCTTGCAATATCGCCATGATTCTGGGAAAATATCAAATGAGGTCTAAGGAATTCTTGCCCGGGCACACAAATAAGGGATGGCAAAAAAAAATGATAAGGACCACGTGCGGTTTGCTTCTTCTCTTGTTCCTTATCGCGGGCTGCGCGATAACGTATACCCATCCCACCAAGGATGCGGGCGATTTCGAGCGGGACAGGGCCGCTTGTGAGGCTGTAGCTCAAAAGACATTGGCGGTGCAGGGCGTCACCTGACCTAACGAAATAAGCAAAGAGACAGGTCGTTGTCTCGAGAACACCAAGGGATGGAAGAAGAAAAGTTCCTGGTAGGCGCAATTCCTCACCGTCGAGTGCGCAAGCCTCTTTCTTCCTGCATTTTCATTCACATCTGCTCAAATCCTTGACGGAGAGCACAGACTTACCTACGGGTTATAAGGTAGATTCCATACGAACCATTACGGGTGCATAAAGGTTGGCTGTCGAGCCAAATTCGGCGAGCATGGGGTAAGGATTGATAATCCCCTGGCCTGCTGGTTATAATATAAACCGATGATTGAAGGAGGCTTCCAATGAGAATAAAAATAGCTGCCTTGGTCTTATGCGCGGTCGCTCTCTGTATACTTTTGGGTCCGTCGATAAGCGCCGCGGAAGTCAACGTGAATATAGGGGTATTCGCACCCCCGCCCGTATATAGAGCCCCCGCACCCCCGCCGGTGATCGTCATACCGGGGACCTATGTATACAGGGTGCCCGACATAGAAGTCGAGATTCTCTTCTATCACGGTTACTGGTACAGGCCCTATGAGGGACGCTGGTACAGAGGCAGCTCCTATAACGGTCCCTGGGCATACATCGCTCCACCCAGGGTTCCCCGGGTAATCGTTGAGTTGCCACCGGATTACCGTCGGATGCCCCCGGGACACACCCGGATCCCCTACGGACAGTTGAAAAAGAACTGGAGGGGATGGGAGCGCGATAGATATTGGGAAAACGACAGGGAATGGCGCGAAGGTCGGCGTGAACATGGAGAAGAAAGGGGCAATGGCAGATGGGAAGACAAACATGGAGGGCCGCCCCCTGGAACCCCTCCTGGACACGGAGGCACTCCCCCGGGACATGGAGGGACTCCTCCGGGACAGATCAATAAAGATTACGGCGGGGAAGAAGGCAGAGGTCATGGCCTTGGCCATGGCAACAGATAAACCCGCCTGAAGCAAGAAAGACCCCTGACCCTTGGGGCTCAGTCGTCCCCTATCGAGAGCGTCAGTTCGTTCAGGCGTCAAAGAAGAATGCCCTTGAGAAGGGGCGAGGAATAAAATACTGGGAATGCCGAAGAGCGACCCTCCGAACCGGTGCAATCATACGTTTCCCATTGTGAATGCCGCATCCCGTGAACCATGCGGGACGGGTGCCAGGCCACTCCATTAGAACCAAATGGGAGAAATCCGGCGCTCAATTCTAAAGAAAGCCTTCCGGTACACGATCCCGGTCATGTTCGGATACGTGCCTATCGGGATCGCCTTCGGATTGTTGCTCACCAAATCCGGATATCCCTGGTTCTTTGCTGTGCTCATGAGCATCGTCGTTTACTCGGGTGCAAACCAATTTCTGGCCGTGGGGTTCTTCATTAAAAACGCCCTGTTCGTGACCATACGGTGCGCCTGAGCTGGTCGCGATCGGGCTCGTAGCGGCGCTTCACCCTTGGAAGAGAAATGCGTTGCTGAGCATATTTGCCGGGACGGTCATATATATGCTTGCCTCACGGATCTGATGGAACCGACCGATGAGGCGCGGGTAGCGAGCCCGACACGATAGGGCTTCTAATAGTCCGCAATAGACCACTCCTCGTAGTGGGAGCCGGAGAGCTCGGTGAGAAACCGCGATGGTCGAAGAATAATGTGGCCGGCCTGTCTATCGAAAGTTAATAGCGGATAACAGAGATAGAGCTCATCCATGGCGCGGGTCACTGCCACGTAGAAGAGCCGCCGTTCCTCTTCCAGGCCGCCGTCCTCTATGGATTTCGGGTTGGGAAACCTTCCTTCGGCGCACCAGATGATGAAGACCACCTGCCATTCCAGGCCTTTGGCCTGGTGAATAGTGGATAGGACTACCCGTCCTTCATCTTCATCGGCCGCCGATACGATCTCCTCTCCTGAGAGACCGCTCATCAGTGATAATTCGCTCAAAAAGGTCTCCAACGATTGATACTTGGTTGAGAAATTGATCAACTGGTTCAGGTCTTCCAGACGGGTCTCATAATTGGGGTACGCAAATTTCAGGTAATCCACATAACCCTGTTTGAGCACAGCGGAAATCATGTCCGAGGGTGCTTCACGCTCATAGAGTTCCTTAAGGTCCCTAAACAGGCGCGACCATGTTTCGACGTTCTCTTTCAAAACGTTCTTGAAGGTACCGGCAATCTTCTTTGAAATAAGTTCATCAAAAGGGTCCTCGCAAGCTTGAATGTATTCGTAGATGCGTTCTGCTGTCTTATTTCCGATTTTCGGAAATATTTTCAACATCCTCTTCCAGGATATCTCGTCATGGGGGTTGTCCATGACCCGTAAAAAAGAGACCACGTCCTTGATATGGGCCTGCTCAAAAAAGCGAAGGCCGCTCCTGATCTCAAAGGGTATGCCTCTGCGGGTGAGCTCCATCTGGACTTCCATGGAGTGGTAGTGTGCCCGGTACAAGACGGCGATCCGGTTAAGGGGTACGCCCTCCTCATCCTGCAACTCCGTGATCCTCTGAGCGACGAATTCTGCCTGCTGGATCACATCCCGCGAAGGGGCGAGCACCGGGATAATGCCGCTCGGTTTGATGCTCCTTAAGGTTTTTTCGAACTGATATTTATTCTGGGAGATTGTATTGTTAGCGAGCCCGAGTATTTCCGGGGTGCTCCGATAATTCGTTTCGAGCTTGAAAATCTGCGTGTCTTCATATTTCTTTGGAAATTCGAGAATGTTCTGGAAATTAGCTCCTCGAAAAGAATAGATGCTCTGCGCGTCGTCGCCCACCACCATGACGTTTCTGTTCAGAAGGCCCATGAAATCTACAATCTCCGCCTGAATCCTGTTAGTATCCTGGTACTCGTCGACGAGGATTCGGGAGAAAGTCGCGGCGTAGGCCTTGCGGATATCTTCGTTTTCGGAAAGCACCTTGTGCCAGTAGTAAAGAAGGTCGTCGAAGTCCATAGCGTTCGCGGCCCTTTTCTTTTCTGTGTAGGAATTGAAGAGGGTGGCTATTTCCTCGAGAATGTCATAGAAGAAGGGGCTTCTTTCCCGGACAGCTTCCTCAATGGTGCTCATCGTGTTGATGGCGTAGCTGAAGATACCCTTGAGCACGCTGCCTTTGGGGAACATCTTTGACTTTGTGTCTATTTTGGAAGCCTTGAGCACCACGTCGATCATATCCTTGGCGTCTTCGTTGTCAAGAATCGTGAAATTTCGTTTGTAACCTACGCGTTCGCTCTGCTGTCTTAAGATCATGTTTCCGATGTGGTGAAAAGTGCCGCCCCAGATATAGCGTGTATCGATCTTCATCAGGTGCTCTACCCTGTGAAGCATCTCCCTGGCCGCTTTATTGGTAAACGTGAGAAGAAGAATGGAGTTGGCCTGCACGCCTTTTTCAAGTAGACGCGCCACCCGGTAGGTGACAACTCGCGTCTTACCGCTTCCGGCCCCGGCGATGACAAGGATGGGGCCGTTCTCGGAAAGGACGACCCTGCGTTGTTCTTCGTTCAACTCTTTATCGTAGTCGATGAAAGGTGAAGAGGCGGCCGCGTCTCTGTGAATCGTATATCGCTTCATGGGCTTTAAAGTATGCGGTATACCAGTGGGCATGTCAAGAGCTGTACGGACGAAAGAAAGCGCCTCGGATCATGCTCACCGTCAGGTTATGGGAAGGGCGGCTTCTTAGCTCTGAACGAACTCTGAAGCCGCCCCGGAGGGAGAAAAGCGAAGGGTCTTCATATCGGCGGCTTTCGCTACTCAATCCGTGAGAAGTTGTTTCGCGTGTTTGTAATTATGTGCGCCATAACGCCTGTCATTTGAAACAACGTCGAAACTGAAACCCGCTAGCGTCCTCAAGAAACCACCTCTCGCGCCTTACTGTTAAGATATCCTTAGTGCAGTTTCCGGAAGCTGTCAAGAGGACCTATGCGACGCCATATGCCCGGGGAAACAAGTCCCTTCTTAGGAGCAAAAGCATCGATTCGAACCTTTCATATCGGGCGGATTTGCATCTTTGGGAGTACGGAAGGATTTCTCCTTAAGAAGCGCTCCTTTTATTCGAAAATATAGTGTAATATATAAGACAGTCCAGAAATGAGTGACCGACTGACCGATAGAAAACGCTCCGACGGTGTGACAAACCCCGTGAGGGTACAAAGCCACAAGGGCAAATCATCCAAAGGAGGGCACGGCACGGGGCAAAAAAGTGTTCAACCGCTCGCAACGGAGCAAACCGGCAAGCAACAGACGCAAGAGGCCATAATCCAAAATAAGTCCGAACAGGGGATACTGGTGGCTGCTCAAGCAAGCGAGGCTTTGACCAAAAGTGAATCCACCCTGAGATCCATCTTCTTAGCCTCTCCGGTGGGTATCATGTTTATCTCTTCGGACAGAAGAATCACCCTGATGAATCAGAGAATGACCGCTATTACGGGATATTCTCTCGAGGATCTTGCGGACGCAAGCCCGAGAATCTTCTATCCTACCGAAGAAGAATTCGCTCGTGTGGGCGCAATCATCGGAGAAAAGATCAGAAGAGGGGTTACTGCTGAGGCTGATACCACCTGGGTCCGCAAGGATGGGGCCGTACGCGATATTCATCTCAGTCTCGCCCCTATAGACCCGGGTGATCCCTTGGGGGGAGCTGTCAGCACGGTAATAGATGTCACGGAACAAAAGGAGGCGGAGAAAAAACTCCTCGAGTCTGAGGAACGGTACAGAACCGCGATAGAGCACTCAAATGACGGGGTAGCGATTACCGCTCAGGATCAATACATCTATGTGAATCAAAAATTCCTGGAAATGTTCGGCTACGATAAACCGAAAGAAATCATCGGAGAATCTCCGCTCGTTGTAGTCCACCCTGAGGATCGTGCAAGGATTCTTGGGTACGGGGCGAGAAGACGTGAGGGAAGACCAGTTCCCGATCGATACGAATATAAAGGAATGAAAAAGGATGGAACCGTGATTTCTGTCGAGGCTTCTACCACAGAAACAGTCTATCGGGGCGAACCCATGGTTCTCGCCTATCTGAGGGACATTACCGAACGCAAGCGGGCGGAAAAAGCACTGAAACAGAGCGAGGAACGGTTCCGCGCCCTGGTGGAAAAATCATCTGAAGTCATTATTCTCTATGATAGAAACAGTGAGCGCACCTATGTGTCACCAGCGGTCACCAGGGTCCTCGGGTATTCTGCAGAGGAGTATCTGTCTCTTGATCGATCCGAGCTTGTGCATCCAGACGACTTGCTTTCAACGGAAAGAGCCCGGTTGAGCATTCGTCCCGGCGAGACCATCACAACCGTGTGCAGGCTCCGCCACAAAGACGGAAACTGGCGCTGGACTGAGCGGACCATGAGCAACCTGCTTGATGAACCGGGTATTCAATCGATGGTGGCAAATATCCGTGACATCACAGAACGAAAGGCAGCCGAGGAAGCACTCCATGAATCGGAAAACAAATTCAGGGATCTGGCCGAGAAATCACCTGCGGGCATCTACATCATTCAGGATAACGCCTTCAAATACATAAACAACAAATTCGCTCAAATATGCGGTTACTCCGTGGACGAGATTATAGGCGGGAAGACTTCGCAGGACTTTGTATTTCTGGAACCCGTCCCTCCCCTCGAACAAGGCGCTGCGGCAGGATCATCAGGCCCGCCAGTTTCTTCCGGTCACGAATTCAGAATCATCACACCAACGCAGGGGACAAGATACATCGAGGTCCACAGTTCTCATACGATGTTTGAGGGTAGGCCCGCGTCAATAGGCACAATCATTGATGTGACCGAACGAAAGCTCATTGAAGAAGCGCTTCGAGAGTCGGAGATTAATTACCGTAATGTCGTAGAAAACTCCCTCGTCGGCGTTGCCATCGTACAGGATAATGTTTATCACTTTGCGAACAAGAGGTTTTGTGAGATCCACGGATACACGCGGGAGGAGCTTGCCGGAAAAATGGGGCCCAGCGATTTCGTTCATCCTGATGATTTGAAAATGGTTGAGGAAAATGTGAGAAAGCGTCTGGCAGACGAGACGGCCCGCATCGAATATGATCTCAAGGCCATACGAAAAGATGGCCGTATTGTCACCCTCAAGGCCCTCGGGAGCACAACGGTTTATAACGGTCGACCGGCAGCCATGGTCTCCGTCATAGATATTACCAAAGAGAAGGTGCTTGAAACTCAGCTTTTCCAGGCGCAGAAGATGGAGGCCATAGGAACCCTCGCCGGGGGTATCGCCCATGACTTTAACAACATTCTCACGGCCATCATCGGTTATGGAAATCTGCTCCAGATGCAGATGGGCAAAGATGATCCGTTGAGAGTCTATGTCGGGCACATGCTGTCATCGTCAGAAAAGGCGGCAAACCTCACTCAGAATCTTCTCGCCTTCAGCCGTAGACAGATTATTGAGCTGAAACCCATCAAGATCAATACAATTCTCGACAGCATGGAGAGGCTTTTGAGACGGCTGCTAACGGAGGATATCGAGCTCAAGCTTATTCCGTCGGAGAAGAATGTGACCGTCATGGCAGATATTTCTCAAATGGACCAGATACTCCTCAACCTCGCCACAAACGCGCGGGATGCTATGCCGCATGGTGGTAAGCTGACAATCGAATTACGGGAAGTCGAATTGAACAGAACATTTCTGCAACAGCACGGATATGGCGAACCTGGATTGTACGCTTTAATCAGCGTTGGCGATACAGGCTTCGGAATGAATGCAAAGACCGTCGAAAAGATCTTTGAGCCCTTCTTTACCACAAAAGAGGTGGGCAAAGGAACAGGGCTCGGCCTCTCCATAGTTTACGGGATTGTGAAGCAGCACCACGGGTACATTACTGTGTACAGTGAGCCTGAAGTAGGAACATCATTCAATATATATATCCCCTCCGTCAAGGCCGCCGCTCAGGAAAAAGAGGTAAAATCTCCGGCCGTTGAGGGCGGCACAGAGACGATCCTCGTGGCTGAAGATGAGGTGATGGTGCGAAATCTCACCAGGACAATTCTGTCTCAGGCTGGATATACGGTCATAGAAGCGACCGACGGAGAAAACGCGGTGGAGAAATTCATGGAGAACAAAGACGCCATCGCGCTTGCTTTTCTCGATGTGGTTATGCCTCGAAAAAATGGGAAGGAGGCATACGAAGAAATGAGGAGGGTAAAGGCGGATCTCAAGGTTCTTTTCACGAGCGGATACACGGGAGATGTGGTCATCGACAAGGGGATCCTTGAAAAAGAATACAACTTCATACAGAAACCGATCGTGCCCGATGATCTGCTTTCGAAAATAAGAACAATACTTGATCGATGAAACAACCCACGCCGAGCATTGGTGTGAAGCGGCATGGTATCCGGAAAGAGACGGAGGTGCGCCGGCCTCAAGGGATATCTGCTTAAGAAGGCGGGCGTTTGAACGATATATTGTAAAAAGGGGATATACCACAATGAAACTCAAGGATATCAGAATAGGCCTACGTCTGACAGGCGGGTTCGGGTTCTTCATGCTGATAACGGTCCTTCTCTGGCTCGTCGTATCTGCGGGCATACGCGGCATCGATAAAATCCCCATGCCTGATTTGAGCGTGGGTGCCTGGCTCATTATCGTCGTGAGCCTGGCGGGATGGATCACCGTCGGATGTCTTTTCTCCTTCATGCTTGTCCGCAGCATTACAGCACCCATAGGCAGACTCAACGCTCTGCATCATCTGTTGGGCAGCGGAGACCTTACCATTGACGTCAGAGTAAACAGGAAGGACGAGCTCGGTAAGGACATGGTGGAAATCAAGGGACTCATTGAACGATGGAGGCAAATCATCGGGAACGTCAAATCCGTGGCGGCCAACATTTCGTCAGCCGGAAACCAATTGAGCGCCAGCGCAGAGCAGATGTCCAAGGGCTCCCTTTTGCAAATGGAGAGGACATCGCAGGTTGCCACCTCATCCGAGGAAATGTCTCAGACCATCCTTGACATAGCGCGAAACACAGGCAACATCGCAGAGTCCGCTTCTGAGACAGCGAAAGTGGCCAAGGGCGGGCAGGAAATAGTGGGCAATTCGGTGAGGGAGGTGAGGGAGATTGCCGAGACCGTGGACGAAACCTCCACATTCATCAAAACTCTCGGAGACCGTTCCAACCAAATAGGTGAAATCGTCAACGTCATAAACGATATTGCTGACCAGACCAATCTTCTCGCCCTGAATGCGGCAATCGAAGCGGCCCGGGCCGGAGAACAGGGCAGGGGATTTGCCGTTGTCGCCGATGAAGTCAGAAAACTGGCCGAGAGAACGGCCAACGCGACATCGGAAATTGGCACCATGATCAAGGCAATACAGGACGGAGTGAAGAACGCCATCGTTGCCATGGAAAATGCCACAAGAAAGGCCGAGGCAGGTGTTCAACTTTCGATTGAAGGGGGTAATTCTCTCAACGATATTGTCGAGCGGGTCAACGAGCTTCTTGCCATGTCCCAGCAGATAGCGTCTGCCACCGAACAGATGAGCGCCACATCCGAGGAAATAAACAGGGACATAGAGCAGATCGCATCTGTTTCCAGAGAGACCTCTGCAAGCTCCGGGCAGACGTCAGAGGCGGCCACGGAGCTTGCCAAGCTCTCCATAGCTTTGGAACAGGCGGTAAGCGGGTTTAAGCTCCCTAAATAGATTCTTCCATAATCAGCACGCCGTTTGAAGTCAGTCCTTGGGGGTCTTCTTGGGCGTCTTCACTATGTCCCAAACCCCTTCCGCTGTTAACTCTTTTTCGGCCTCCCTACGGCGACGCTCGATCTCTTTGTGAGGAATATCTGTTTCGATATTCCTCTTGAAAAATGAACAATGTACGTGTCGGCCTCTGAAAAGCCCACATTCGATACATGCAGCCTTTGATATGGGACATGACAGTTTTTCATCCATTATGGGCCTCTTAAGGTTATGCTGGATCGTGCATACGTTTCTTTAGCGGCAGGGGCCGATGGACCGAATTTACGCCGAGCATTCCATCCTGATTGGGTCTTGTCCGCTGCGCGGCCGACTCAGTAATCATACGTACGACAACCATGATTAGTCAAGATATATCGGTCGTCAGCAGTAGGCGGTGGAGGCGTCCTGCGGTCGGGGCATATCTCATGCGCACGAGAAGTCCTGGCGTCACAACCGTATGCAGAATATCGGAGGCGTCCTGGCGTCCGTTAGGGACGCCGTATAGCTCTTTCACCAGGCACGAGAGACTCTTCACGAGGGCCCGCTTGAGAATGTCATTCCTGACAATCCAGCATCATCTATTTGACGTGCAACCCGCTCGGGGGTGATAACGTCGATGGTAGAGAAGTGACACAGACGAGCGTCAGGTCGTATTCTATAGTGGGGTTGAGTGCACCCCCAAATTGATGGCCCTGCACGAGCTCGCCCACAGCCCATTGAGACACCATTTTTTTTGTGGACCAAAGCACCAGCCGCGAGTCCCCGTAATCGTCACCCACATTGGGTGCACAGAATATACTGCCATGGGCGCCATATGGATCAGCCTGAGCCATGTCATATCCGTGTTTATCTATCCCCTGAGGGATGTTGTAGTCCTTCTCAAAGGCAGGCCCACTTACGTAGTCCGCATGAAAAGAACGGTAATTGGGCGCATTGTGCACGTCACTGTCGAAATCTATCTCGATAGTAAACGAGACAACCTTATGATTCATTGCAGCGTTAGAACACTGCCTGATCGTACCAACAAATACATAGTATTTCATCATGGGTATACCTCCTTTTGGTCAAATCTATTGAACCGTCGGGCATGGCTTTTACCACACTAGTCATATGTATGCGTTTTTATGAATCTATACTATCACACCTAATCGAATCGTCAATCCTTTTCTAATCGGACGCATACACCAATGCATCTTTGGGACGGCATAAGCTATCCCGCCTCGGTTGCGGGGTCAACCTCAAGCATTACTTACTTCCAGCTCAATCAGTCGAAGATCCGGGCCGTTCCATGGTATAGTGAAGCCGGAGGTGGCAGATATGGACGAGGAAAGGGATAGATTTCTTACCGAAGCCATGGGCTGGTGCTGGCATGATTTTGATCCGGACAAACCCGTAAACACCTATTCCCTCGAGGCATACGTGTGCAATAAATGTAAAGGCTTTATCCTAGGAAACAATGATTTTTCGCAGGAGGAGGACTTTTCGAGGCTTTTGAGTTGGGTCAGAAAGCAGGACCACCTGAGGGATTTTCTTATCCATTTTCACGAAGGGGACTTCGCCGATCGTGACAAAGGGTCCTCGGCCCGGGAACGCTTCGCAACTCAGTTGTATCGGCTGTTAAGAGGGAAAAGCGAAGGCTAAGCCAATAGGGTCTTTCTTTAAATCAAAAGCGCCTCACCGGGTGCGCCTTTCTCGCCAAAGCTCAAGAGGCGGCCACAAAAAAATATTTGCAACCACTTCGCAAAAGTAGGAAAATAGGAAAAATAGACTATACGGTTCTGAGCTTGAATTGATCGCTCCAGAGGATATTGAGGTTCGACTGCAACATAGGAATTTCAAATCGCGGCATCTAAAGCACAGAACTTTAACCCGAGTCCGTTCGACGATCCTTCAGAAAGTGGAGGGCCCATGCTGATTCACAATTCCGGTAGAACGATACAAAGATCCAGAGCGTTTCAATAAACTTAAAACTAGGAGGAGGCCTATGAAGAAGTTGGTGAATCTGTTGCTCATGGGGTTTTTCTTGGCGGCGAGTCTGCCCTTCTCGCCCGTATCCCATGCGCAAGAAGGCAAGATCATGGTGTTGGACCCTTTGGGGACGCCTCCGCCCATACCGAGAGTACCCATGGCGCCCCGTCTCGATACCTTGACCGGTAAAACCGTCTACATCGTAGACACCCAGTTTCCCGGAACTAAACCTTTCCTTGAGGAGATGCAAAAACTCCTTTCCCAGAAATTCCCTCAGACCAACTGGATACTTAGGGACAAGAGAGGGGCTTACTTTGATGACGATCCCAAGTTGTGGGCCGAAATCAAGGAGAAGGGCCATGCGGCCATACTCGCCATCGGCCACTGAAGTACCTGTGCGCCGGCGGTCGTCGAGCACTGTTGGAAACTTGAGAAAATGGGGGTGCCTACTGCACCTGTTATGACTTTCGCCTTTGAAGATGTTGTAAAGGGTTTTGCCCTGGACAAGGGGATGCCCGGCCAGAGATTCGTTTTTACCCCTCACCCGATTGCCAATATACCGGCAGCCACATGCCGGGAGTATTTGTCGGGCAATGATCCGGTCACGGGTAGGCCCATCGTTCAGGAGCTTGTCTCTGCGCTTACCTCACCCTTGACAGATGAGGAAAAGAAAACGGGATTTATACAGAGACCGGTACGCTCAAGACTCATCGGTCCGGATACGGAAGAAAGACTCCAGCGCCTCTTCTATGCAAACGGCTTTACAGATGGACTTCCCATCGTGCTTCCCACGGAAGAGAGAGTACGGGCCATGCTCAAAGGAACGAGTCACAGGCCCGATGAACTGGCAGGCAAGATGCAGGCCTCTTCGGTACGCGAATTCTGGTCCTACACGGTGGAGAAGGTCGCCATCAATGCAGTAATGGCAGGGGCCAAACCGGAGCATTTCCCCGTAATTCTGGCCATAGCGTCAACAGGGGTGCCCGCTATCTTCACCTCAACAACTTCGTTCGCAAGAATGGTAGTCGTGAACGGACCCATCCGCAACAAGATCAACATGAATGCCGGCATAGGTGCGCTCGGTCCCTTTAATGAGGCCAATGCCGTCATCGGACGAGCCTGGACATTGCTTTCGAAGAATCTCGGTAATGCAGGGTCACCCGGGTCCGTTTACATGGGCAGTCACGGAAATAATTTGAACTACAACAATCTTTGTTTTCCAGAAAAAGAGCAGAGCCTGCCCGAAGGGTGGAAACCCTTCCATGTCCAGAAAGGGTTTAAAGCGGAAGAAAGCGTTGTAAGCGTCTTCTCAGGCCATTATCTGATTTACGGTGACGCGCTTGCCAATTCACGCTGCTCGCCTCCCGTTGAGCAATGCCGGTACTCGGAATTGATAAAGTTTATGATACAGGATTTTAATTCCGTCGGGCCGTATCGCACGGTGAAGGCAACCATACTGCTCGATCCGACAGCCGCAAAAAGAATGAAAGACGTGGAAGGCTTCGGCAGCAAGGAACAGTTGGAACAGTGGCTCAAGGACAACATAATGATACCGGTCTGGGAGTATTGGGTCACCTATCCCAAAGATTACCAGGCAGGCAAATCAGGGACCGAGCCCTTCGCATCGTGGTTGAAGCTGCCTCCGGAAACAATAGTTCCGGTCAAGAAGTATAATCCGCCGAAGCCATACGAAGTTCCCGGCATAATCCTGAAAGACCCTATCAGCATAATAGTAGTGGGCGGAGAAACACTTCCTGTCTGGTATGTTGGAAACTTCGATTATATAACGAGTGCATCGGTAGACAAGTGGAAATGATCGGACAGTTCGCGGGGGCAGGAACGCACAGTGGGTTTCCTGTCCCCGTGCTTTGCATCCAAGAGCACCGTCTACGGAGGAAGTGCTAAATGAGAAAGAAGATGTTGTCTTGCTTATTTTTGATATGTCTCGTGCCGATTTTAGCCGGCCGCCTTTACGCTCAAAGCCCTTCCTTGCCGGCGGGCGATTCTCCGGTTAATCCCGCGCCAATCGGAGTAACCCTGGCAGATATCATCTCATGCGGGAGCGGGTATGACTCGCACCAAACGTATGACGTAAAAATCACTGTCCTGGAAACCGCGCGCGGCGAGGGAGCGCTTAAACGCATCAAATCAGTTCCGCCCGCGCGTGAGACTCCCGAGGTCGGTTTCGAATACGTTCTTGCCCGTCTACGCCTTGAGTTCTATGCAAGGACAAAACCAGGGGATTGTGTATACGAATTGAGTGAGGAAGACTTTACAGCCATCTCTTCCGACGGCAAAGAGTACAATGCCCCGTCCGCGGCGCCACCGGATCCAACCTTTTTCGGGAAGAAGATATCTTCAGGTGAAAGTGCAGAGGGCTGGGCCGTCTTTTTGGTGGGAAAAGATGACAGGCAGCCGCTTCTCACCTTTCGCAGCACTCTATGGTTTCGGCTTTAGCTGCGGCAGTCAGCGGGAAAAACGCTTACGTGATTCGTTCCTTGTGACCGTTTGAAGCGCGAAACAGGTAAGGTCTCCTTCATTTGATCATCAGTTGATGGATGCATGCGGCTATTGCCCAGACACCGAAGCTTGCCACAAGAACGATCGGAAGTGGAAGCTCCTTTTTGAAGCAGACGAACGCTACAAGATAGAAAAGGATGCTCGGCAGGATTCCCCAGAGCGCGCCCCTGGAAAACGCTTGCATGATACGCGGGTCGCCCCTGTTTTCCAAATATATCCAGACAAGAACCAGCGCCCCGGCAAGAGGCATGGTGGCTATGAGCCCGGCCGCCGCGGGAAGCCTCTTTCCGATTGCCGTGGCGGCAAGAATGATTGCAACGCTGATAAAAGCCTTGATGAGAACCTGCAGTGTTTCCTCCCTGTTTTAGACCGAGGCGTTACCGGCGAGGCGTCGCAACCTCGCCGCATCCCGTATCGGCGGCCTTTATTTTACCAGACTCGAACCCGGGGTACAATATTTTATCGAATGAGTCGCGCTATCAGGCAATAATTTGGCAGGATTAGTCTACCACCTGCATTGTTTCAGCATTATACTATTTCAAGAACAACAAGCCGGATAAGAAAGGATCATACGTAAAAGCATCAAAGAAAGAGTCCTTGTAACCATGGCGCGGGCAGGAGACAGAGACATAAACCCTATTTTCGGGCGCGTGCCGGGAACTGCAAAAATACGGGAGGAGCAGCATGCAAGTTGACACAACCAGGAAGATACTGGTCGCCTATTTTTCCCATAGTGGCAACACACGTGAATTCGCCGATCACATCCGCCGGGGTGTGGGCGGCGATGCTTTTGAGATTGAGGCTAAGGCGCCCTATCCTCATGACTACGATGCAGTTGTAAAACAGGCAAGGCAGGAGCTCAATTCCGGCTATAAACCGGAATTGAAGACAAAGATCGAAAATATCAAATCGTACGATCTGGTATTTATAGGATACCCTAATTGGTGGGGCACCGTGCCCGGTCCGGTGAAAACCTTCTTGTCTCTGTACGATTTGTCGGGAAAGACCATCGTACCATTTTGCACACACGCAGGAAGCGGCCTCGGACGGAGCGTTACCGATATTTCAAAACTCTGTCCAAAATCGATCGTGCTTAATGGCGCTGCCTTTTGGGGAAGGGATGCCAAAGTTGCACAAAACAAAGTGTCTGAATGGCTGCAAAAAATCACCATTACGAAATGAAGAGATGCTCGTTTCAAAACCTGCGTTTGCACGCAGGCGACAAAAATAGTTAAATAGAAGAAGCTCGGTTTTAGCTTTCAAGAGTCCGGCAAGGCGCCAATCATGATGAGGGAGATAGTGATGGGTTTTCAACTACGGCAGGGCGGCTTCGCCGTACACGCAGATCTGGTGGAAGGACGGACATGTTAAAGGCGGAGGTTGTGCGTACGGTCGATGACAAGATCGTGGAGACTACCGTCTTGATCAGTCGAGATGTCTATCCTGTGGGATGGGCCTGCGGCAACCCTCAAGAGTATTACAGTCAAATGCTCATCAAAGAGGACAATATTCATGTCGTGCTGCATAGCGACGAAAAAGAGGTGGGCTTTCTTTTTGCCATCCCTCACAATATCGCCGTGGATGAATTAAAGGACGCCGACCCCCTCATGAAGCCGGATTCCCAAGCGTACTACATTGAAAATGTGGCAGTCCTTCAGGCGTATCGGAAAAAAGGGGCCTTCAGTAAGATGCTCTCGTGTCTCAAAGAAGAATTGAAACAAAGAGACATTTCAAGAATAAGTTTGCACGCACGGGTATCAAACAGTTTGAGCAGAAACATCCAGCGGAATATGAACATCGTTGAGGTGCGAAGAATCGAGCGGTGGCAATACTACGACTATAAGGAGCCAACCGACTATATCGTGGCAGAATGGTGAGGTGTCATATCTTCCGATTCAGGTAGAAATTCGGGACGTCTCCACGGGCGCTTAAACGGCATCCGTAAAGCACGTCCCAAGATGCCCACACGGGCAATCTCTTTAGCTCTTCTTAATAGTAAATAATCCTGCTGCTCATTCCAGGCACAAAAGAGACCTTTGGTATAATAAGTGTAAAGTAACACTTGACACTTGATATAATCGGTGTTATAATGTCCCCAGACGGTTAAGGAGGCAGCGCAAATGATAAAGAAAACCAGCAGAGATACCCTGAGAATGAAAGATTTGACCGAGGCAACGGGTCTACCTAAATCGACAATTCTCCACTACGTGGCGCAGGGTCTCTTGCCGGAACCGACAAGGACGGGGCGGAACATGGCCTACTATAATCCGGCCTGCATAGAACGGGCAAAATTCATCAAAAGGATGCAGGGGCGTTACTCGTTCCCTCTTGACAGGATCAAGAAACTCCTTCGGTTGAGCGATGAAGGTAAAGACATCACCCATCTGGTGGAGCTGGATGCGGTCATCTTCGGGGCGGAAGAGGCCGTAAGCGTAGACGAAAAGGAATACCTGAGGGCAACCGGCCTTACTCGCGAAGAGCTCTCCGAGCTTCTTGCGGCTAACCTCATTTTACCGTGGGCGGACGGCTCTTACAGGCCTGACGACATAGAAGCCGGTCGGGCGCTGGCCGCTGCCCTCAAGAGAGGGATCAAGGCAAGGGACCTTACGTTCTTCGTGAGAGCCGCCAGGGACCTAAGCGACCACATGATGCGCCTGCGTGAGCGTCTTACCAGCCACCTTCCAGACGAAGAGGATGCGCGCGTTACCGCAGAGCTCACGCACGGCGCCAGACTGTTACGCAACTACGTGCTCGACCATACTTTTCAGCGCCGCGTATCGGCGGCCAAGAGTCTTAAAGACAAGGAGCTTCTCTCATGAAACGTTTATCAGGTAGTTTACCCCATGTAATTATAGCCGTTTACACCCTGCTCATATGTTCATCTCACGTTCAACTCGCATCAGTGAAACTCGCAAGCCTCGCAGCCCTCATTATTATAGGCGCTATTGTGGCGGGACAAAGAGGGGCATCCCCTGTTGTCAAGGCTTACTTGGTCTACTTTGTGCTGAACGCGGCCGGTCTCTGGTTAGCCCCTGGTGAGTCTATGCGCGTTTTAGGCACACTACCCGCGAGCCTCCTGTATGCGTGTTTCCTTGCAGTAGCAATCGTCCCGCCTCTTGCGGGAGGGACTTATTTCACCGAGTATTTCGCGCGTAAAACCACACCCGAAATCCTGTGGAAGACCGAGCTATTCAAGAAGATCAATAGAAACATGTCATGGATCTGGTGCGGGCTATTTGCCGCTTCCCTCGTTGTCGGGGCAATCCCCGTTCTCTTCCAACTTCAACGAAACGCAATCATGGCCGTGGCTTTTCAAATACTCTTACCCGCCTTGATCCAGCTTGGTATCGGTGTGCAGGTAAACAAACGGTATCCGGCATACTATCAAAGAAAGATCGGCATCAGTCCAGCGCAAATGTCTCAAGCCGGCGCCGCGCGAGATGTTGCCGTTCAAGCCAAATCCGAATCACAAAAGGAGCAAACCATGGAAGACAACTACAAAGTAGTAATAATCAATGGCACCCCTCACGGCGCTATAGGCAACACGAGCCAGATGACTCAGATGGTTGCACAAGCCCTCAAAACAGAGGGAATAGCCACCGAGGAAATTTTCCTCGCACAGAAAAGAATCGAGTTCTGCGTGGGTTGCGGGGTCTGTCTCGAGAAAGGACGGTGCTGGCGCAATGACGATCACGCCTCGATTGTTGCCACACTGCTTGAAGCGCATGGTCTGATTCTCGCATCCCCCGTCTATTTCGGACACGTGACGGCCCAGATGAAGGTCTTTCTTGACCGGTCTTTGGCATTCGGTCACAAGCCGCGGACCACCTGGAAACCGGGACTCGCCGTGAGTGTCTCCGCCGGCAAGGGTGAAACTGCCACAGCTGCCTATCTTTCCGGCGTACTCGGGACCTATGGGGCCTTTTCCGTGGGTGCCCTCACTTCCATTGCGGTAGGCCCCGGCGGCTTTCTGGGAAAAGAAGCGGTAGAGGCGCGGGCACGTGATCTGGCACGCGATCTCGCACGCGCCATCAAGGACAAACGGTCGTATCCCGTCACAGATAACATGCTCACCAATTATCTCTTCATGGGGGATCTCGTGAGCCGCGAAAAAGAGTTCATGCGTGACGATTACCGCTACTGGCAGGACTCAGGACTCTACGCGGGTTTTGAGGCATTTGTGGGGCAGACCTTCACCAAACAGGTCGTGAACGATGAGATGCGAAAAGAGTGGATAAAACAGATGGTGGCGCAAGAGGCGGCCCAAACCAGACAAAAAAAAGAGAAGCCTGCGGAAGCAACAAAACCTGCTCACAGCATAAGCTGCAGAGAGCTGATCAGGAACATGCCCCAGGGGTTCAACAGAGAGGCCGCGGGCGACATGAAGGCCGTCTATCAGTTCGATATTACGGGATCCGAGGTGTTCACGGCCCACCTCGTCATATCGGATAGGACCTGCACCTACGTGGATGGACCCGCACCCAAACCTGATGTGATTATCAAGTCCCCTGCAGAGGTCTGGCTGGCCATTTCAAACGGAGAGCTCTCCGGGCAAGTGGCGTTTATGTCCGGCAAGTACAAGGTGGAAGGAGACCTTGGTCTGCTTATGAAACTCTCCCAGGTATTCCGCGCGTAACTCGCATACGGCGCATTATTACCGACGGGGATTCGTGAGGCGGTCAAATGGTGATTGATTGTGTATCAATAAACGTGGCTCGGGGATCGGGAGACGGTAAGGGGTGAGACACCATGTTCTTTCCTTTCTCCCGATTCACGGTTCACGATCCTTCCGTTTCACGATTCCTATTTCCCCATTCAACCATTTTCCCGTTTCCTGGCCCTTGGCCCGCGTCTCGCGCGGGCAATCTCAAATTTGAGATTTCAAATTTCAAATTTTGCCGGGCGCGGCCTCGTCTTTGCCTAAAATGTGGCTCCGGAAGAATAAAGCGATATCCTTGTAGACGCGAGTGAGGACCTTACGGTCAAATCCCGGAGGATCTTCGGCCCACGGGCCAAGATCATGGGCGATACCTTGCGGCATGGGGGAGAGGATGGACATGTGGCCTCCGTGTTCAAGTGTGGCGAGGACAACACAGGTAGTGCACGCCATCTCGATGGCAAGCACGTGCCACTTGGGTGCAAGTTCCTGGTCCATGTCGGCTGCTATCAGCGCTGTGGGCACCCGTGGTGTGCGCAAGCTTGCCGGATCGATGAGGGCAGAAGCCGGGACAGCGGCAACCACAGCTTTGACTCTTTTATCCTCATAACTGTATTCCGTTGCGTCCACCATGCCCGATTGGGCGCCCGTCGCTAATTGTGTTTTAAGACGCTTAATCGTCTGCTCATCGAGGCCTCTTCCACCCGCTGCCCTCACCTCCCCGAACGCGCAGAAACGGATATCCTCCTCAAGGTGGAGAGCGCAATGGGTCACGAGACGGGCAAGGCTCCAGGTAGCACCGGAGAATTCGAGCGCGGTGAGCCCTCCGGCCGACATGCCGAAGACGCCTACGTTTCCTTTATCGAGAAGAGCTGCAAAGCGCGCCTCACTCTGCACATGGTCAATGGCCTGCGACACCTCGGCCGGCCGGCCTCTCCACGAGGCGGGACCGCCTTTCGTGTGGTCACGCCAGTTATCGCCCACATGTTCCGGCGCTGCTACTACGAACCCCTCTGCCACGAGCACGCGGGCCAGATCATAGTAAGTCTCACCCGAGCCACCCGTCCCGTGAGACAGGATCACGAGTCCCCTGTTGCCCTGAACGGGCTCACCGTCCCAGGCGCCTTTGAGGACAAAGGGCCCCATGGTGCGCTCGGTTTCCACTGCTTGGCTCGGATACCAGACAGTGAGTGGCCCTGACTGAGGTCCGAGCGCCGGCAGCATGGTGACGCCAACGGTAGGCGCCGAGCAAAACCCAGGAACGCAAAGCGCCGTAAGATTTAGAGCGACAAACAGAAACAGGTATTTAAGCTTGGAGGGGATAAAAGTTCTCATCCGACCATGATAGCAACGAGAACTCGTCGTGTCAAGGCACACCTGAAGCTCCCTTCCCCGATTCACGTTTCACGATCCTCCATTTCACGATTCCTATTTCCCCATTCGACCATTCGGCCATTCAACCCGCGCCCGATGCGTTTCCCTACCCTATCTTCGGCCGGCTCGGAGGCTCTTTACCCGTAGCCAAGACGGAGCCGTCACCGCTTAACTCTACGTAGCCTACATCTTCAAGGCCGTTGAGCATCACCTGAAGAAAAGGCATGGTGAGCACCGGCGATATTTCCTCCCGCTCAAACGGAGAAAACATTTCAAATAACCCGGCCGCATTGATCCCCGGCTGAGCAACTATACGGTCCAGGATCGAAATAGCCCTCCTGTAGAAGGGTTGACAGTAGTCGGAGTCGCTTATGTCAACGGCCTCGCACAAGAACTGTGCCAGGGTCCTCGTATCGAGGCATGCGAAGCGCCCACCCCTGATCTTCTTTTTCGTGAGCAACGGATGAAGCGTGAGCATGGAGGGCAGCAGTTTCTCAGGCAGGGTCTTTCTCGGCGAGAAGCCTGCGCCGTCATACTTGGCCATCTCGGGGTCCGCCACATCGGAGGCCCGGTACTTGAAGGCAATCCCCTCAGAGTACCGATTACCCATGAGATGGACGTTGTGGACAACGGGAAACATAGTGGGAAAGAGACCCTGGCAGATCCTGCCCGTAAAATAAACGCCGTCGTAGGTTATCTCATCGCCTATCTTGTAGTGGAAATGGCATGGGAAATTCTCCACGTCCCCGTCAAAGGCAATCAACGTACATTTTACCTTGAACATCCCTCGTCACCCCCTTTTCTATCAGACACAAACCAGCGGTCGAACATATCCATATCACTTCATGTTGCGGACGCGCGTTGACGGCCAGAGTGGTCGGAGCTTAGCCTGCCTCAATGCCTTCCAGATATGCCTTCACATTCCTGCCCAGGTCAGGAATGTAATACCCTCCTTCCAGGATTGAAAAGAACCGACGATTCGATGAAGCTATCATGCCGCCGATGCGCCTGAAATCTTCAGTGGTAAGGAGACCGCCCCAATCTTTCACGTATGTGTCGAATCCCGCCGAGCAGCCGACCATATCGAAATCGGTAGCGGTCCTCACCGCCCTCTCAAGGTCCCGGAAGAACTCATCCCGCGTGGCCGCGTCGATATTCCAGAATGAGATGCGCTTATCTCCGTGCACAATGTCCTCAGTGCCGTTGCCGTAGTGGAGGTCGATGTCTATGATAAGAACCCTTTCGGCGCGTCCGTCGTTCAAGAGTTTCATTACGGCAATGGCCATGTTGTTGAAGAAGCAGAAACCGCCGTTGAAGTCGCGCCCGGCATGATGGCCCGGTGGCCTGATAAGCGCAAAAGACGGCCTCACCGACGCTATTTCTGCAGCCGTGATTGCTCCGCCCGCGGCGAGGCTAGCAGCGCTGTGTGCATCAGACTTCTTTACGATCTCGATGAGCCTCTCCGTATGACAGAGGGTAAGCTCCGACTCCTCACACGGTTGAGGTGCGATAAAATCGGCCATCTTTTCGATGTCATAATAAATTTCAGTTACCCTGTCGGGGCACTCACAGTCCACAGTCTGGTAGTCTGTGAGGAAAGTATCCGAGTAAACTACGGGGACTTTTTGCATATGAGAACGGTAAAACAGAGAGACAGCGGAAGTCAAGTCATTAAGATATATCGATGTACACTCACAGCTTGTCGCAGCAAATAATATTTGCAATAACGCGTTGAAAATAGGAAAATTACCGGTAACGCTCCAAATTAGCAAAGATGTGCCTCTTCCGCGGCATGGTGGCCGCCCTATCCCGTTTAGCCGCGTCCACCCTATCCCGCCTAACATCACGATTGGCGTTGCCAATGGAAAGTATTCAATCGACTACTGCACGATTTGACGATTTGACCATTCGACTATTCGACTGATCCCGATTACGTTCATCGGTTTCCCGTTATTTTCCTGATCCCTTTGAGAATAATACCCGTGAGGCTTTTCTCTCGTTCTTCGTATTGTACACCATCTATTTGTCTCATCTCTTTACCGGGTTCGACCGATAGAGAGGACGATTTCGACATGGATAGTATCTGGCTCGGATACACGCTGCGGTGTCCGGTCATGAGAAAACTGATCACACAGGAAACTGCCGCAAAAGGGGCGACCTGCGGACCGAAGAACTCTACCGCCATTATACTTGCCGCAATGGGCGTGTTGGCGGCCCCGGCGATGAGACTCACCATACCTATGGCAGCGAAAATAGCGGAACCGAATCCGGGTATCTGACCAAAAAGGTTGCCGGCGGTAGACCCGACGAAAAAGATCGGCGTGATGATGCCGCCGCTGCCGCCGAAGCCGAGCGTAATTGATGTAAAAATGACCTTGAGAATGAAGGCGTACCAGGGTGGATTATGGCCCTGAAGGGCTTGCTCAATCGTATCGAGCCCCAGACCGAGATATTGAGTGGAAAATACGAGTGTAAGCAGAATAAGAACAACCCCGGCAGCGAACGCTTTCCATTCTTCACGGACTTTGATCGCCCGAGCAATTTTGCCAAAGTATGTCAGTGATTCGATGAGAAGAATGGAGCAAAGACCGAAAAAAATACCGCCCAGGCAGACTTTAAGAAAGAAAAGGCTCGTGAAGCTGGGAACGAAAGAAAGCGGGTGATGGAAATAGGTTGTCCCCATCAACGAAGATACATGGTATCCGACCATGCCCGCGATGAAAGACGGGAGGAGCACATCATAGAGCAGACCGCCCACGTAAAGCACCTCCACGCCGAATATGGCCCCCGCTATCGGGGTTCCGAAAACTGTGGCAAAGCCGGCGCTGATGCCGCATATAACGAGTTTCTTCCGGTCTTTGTTATCAAACCTGAACAGATCGGCGAATCCTGAACAGAGGGCGGCGCCTATCTGCGCAGCAGGTCCTTCCTTACCCGCAGAGCCGCCGCACGCTATGGTAACCACGGTCGCCAGAAGTTTAACAGGAACCACAGCGAGTTTGATCTTGCCTGATCTGCGATGCACGGCCTCGATAATCTTCTCGGTGCCATGACCGCGCGCATCCGGAGCCAGATACTTGACGAGCAATGTGCTCGCCAAAAACGCAAAAGGCATGAGCAGGAAAAAATAGGGAAGTCGGGATGTGAGCCAGATGCCGCCGTTTAACAGCTTGAGAAAGACCGCGGTCGATGCTCCGACGAGGATGCCGGTGCAGGAGGCAAGAACGATCCATTTTACGATGCTTACGAGAAGCACCGATTGTTCCATCACCTTTCTTTTCATATATCAGGTCCCGTCATAGTATCATACAAAATATAGCACAGATTGAAAGGGAAGAAGGATTAAGGGGCTTGCGGTTCTTATTTTCCGTCTGGCTCGGGGGGAACGGTAAGGACTCCGTCGCCGTGCACGTCTTCAAGGTCGAACCACCACTTCTTCGAGTAATCCGGTCTGCCGTATCCGAAGAGGTCATCACCCATGATCGCGAGCGTACGGGCAAACGCCGATTTTCGCATGGCCCAGCCCACAGCCCGATGGAACGGTGTGTACGGTTTGTTCCACGGACAGACCTTGAAGCAGGTACCGCACCCGGATCCCCTGGGATTGCCGACCCTCATCTTTGTACACGCCTCAACGTTGACAGGCCACTTTTCGTATCCGTTATACATGACCTTGCCGCCGTGGGGTAGAGCCCCGGAGGGACACTCACGCGCACATTTCTTGCATTTGGAACAGAAGTCCTGCAAACCGAAATCGATGGGCTTGTCGGGCAATAACGGCAAATCCGTGGTTACGATAGCGGCCTTGAAGCGGGGACCGAGGAACGGGTTTACCACGCAGTCGCCGATCCGGCTCATCTCGCCGAGCCCAGCCCAGAGGAGGATCGGCGGCAGGACAACCTGATAGTTGACGGCGAAGTGGGCCCTCGCGGGATAACCGAGCCGCCGGATATATTCCGCGAGCGTCATTGCCACGAATCCGGATGTGGAGTAGGCAAGCATGCTCATGGAATTGCTGATCCAGTCGTTTCCTGTAAAAGCTTCTGAGGTGGGCCCGTCCTGGTCGATCAGGATAGCGATCGCATTCTTATGGGTAAGATTGACCGGTATGCCCTCTTCAATCTTTCCCGTCCAGTCGAAGCTCTCGCTGTAGACTGCGTAGCGTGGCAGCGCGCATATACCTACGAGATCGGCCCGTAAGAAGTACGCCGCATTCTTGATATGGCGGGAGAGTATCGCAGGGTCGTCAGGGATCGGGGCTTTTTGTCCGGCCACCATGCCGTCCACGAACTCCCTCATGCGGTTCATCATCCAGCGCTCGGCCCCGGATAATGGGTGTTTACCGACAAATCGAGCGACTTCACGCTTTAGCCCCGGCCCGTAGATCCCGCGCCGTGCCTTCATGAAGCCGGCGTCCATCTCGCTCACGGGCTTCACTTCTTCATCGTGGATGATCGTGGTTGGCCGATCCACCCGTTTGAGTCGGTGTACGGGGAAAGGTTCTCTATTTAGTCTCTGCGCACGCTTCATAACAGGTGCATTCTAACACGGAAGCTTAAGCGTCTACAAACGGAAAACTTCACTGCAGCTTTACTGCCTCGTAGGGACAGACAGCCACACACATACCGCATCCCGAGCACATATTGACGTCAACCCGTGCCTTTTTGTTCTCAACAGCAATGGCGAGACAGATACTATCAGAGCAGATACCGCATCCCTTGCACTTCTTTGTGTCAACTTTCGCGAGCACGCGACGCTCGTCGTAGGTCGAGTGAAGCGTCTTTGCGGGTTTGATGTGGCTTAACGCCAGGCCTCTAAAATCCTCGGGTGTGGTATAGGCCTGATCCTCCATATACTTCTCAAGGAAGCGGACATCCCTTTTGATCAGGTTTCTCCCCTGCATGAGCACGGGGGTCACCGTCTGAACAGCGGTGGCGCCGAGCATGATCGATTCTACTACGTGCTCAGGCTTACTCATACCTCCGCAGCCTATGATTTGAATCCCGGGGGCAAAACGGGCGACACTCGCGATCTGTTTATACACGAGCGGCCGCAGCCATTCGCCTCCTATGGTTGCCATGGGGCCGTCTGTCAGATGCGGCCACATGGCTTCTCCCCTGTTATAGATATCGGGGGGGACCACGGTCAAGCTGAAATTACTGCAGGTGATGAACTTACCCCCTGCGTCACGTATCCTTCTCGCGAGCTCGATCACGCGAGGGAAACCTGTCTCCGCGCTAATTTTGACGCCCACCGGAATGCCGACGGCCCTTGACACCTCCCGCGTCACCCTCTCCACAAGGTCAGGCTGATCGCCAAGAAAGAGCCCCGGAGGGGCAAGCGGAAAATCCTTTTCAAAATAGGACGCGACCCCTTCTTCAAGAGTGGCTTGAACGGTAGCCGGAGAGCTGAGATTGAGTTCGATAAGGTCCACACCCGCCTCCTCGTGGGCTTTAGCGCCTGCCACGAAGGTCTCCGCATAAAAACCCAGGCCACTCACATTTGCGATGAGCGGTATGTCTTTTGGTTTTAGCTCTTTTAGTTTCTCGATGAGCATTGACGTGCTGTTTTTGAAGATACCGGCTGAAATCTGAGGGGTGTTGCCGCTCGGTGCGAGCGAATAAATGGAATCTTTCTGGCCGGCCTTAAGAAAGATCGCAGGGCGCTTCGATGCTTTGGGCGGGATGAGCGGTTTGGCTCTTTTCTGGAGGTCAGAGAGGAGTGCATCAGGCACATGGATGGTGCTCGGTAGACAAATAAACCCGGCGCCGGCGGCAATGTGTTTGAGAAATATGGACGCATAGAGGTCAAGGGTCAGGCGTTCCCGCTGCATCGGCGGCCCGCCAACTGATCCCACACCCACCGGTGTCCGGAACTTGACCCCGGCGACTCGCACGCTCGTATCTTTAGCACCGGTACTCTTTGCATTCTTCATGGCAGACCTCCTGAAAGATCGAAAAATACGCGACGCCCGTACACGTGTGTGAACCTTAAACCTTTCTCAATCTTCGTCCGGGATGATATAACGCGGGTGCTCGCTATAGATTTTATAGTAAGGTATATCCCAGCGTATGCTCTCAATCGGCACGAGCGGCCTGAAAGTCCCCTCTGCTTCAGCCTGTGCGAGACTACTCACGTAAATGGTCTTCCCGCGCCTGTGTCCTTTCTTTATGAAGGAATCATAGTCAACCGATATGGCCCCTTGCGGACAGATCATCTCACAGAAGTGACAGGTATGGCAGTTCTTGCCAAAGACCACAGGACGTGCATTGAGATCGATACCGTTCACAGGGCAATGGTCGATGCAGAGCGTGCATGCAGGGTAGGTACACTTCTCAGCATTGAATTTTGGTCGGGGCCTCTTGAGGCGGGTTGCGCGAGGCAGAGGCAGTTTCGGAAGGCGCGGGACCGCCCGTAGCCCTTCCGCCTCTACACGCAGCCGTAGCTTAGCCATCTCTTCACCGAATGCCCTTGCTTCGGCGAGATCAATCTCATCGGGATGGCCTTCCGTGAAATATGGCTTGGGCATCATGGGAAGGAACACGCTCCCGTACCAGTCACGTAGTCCTATAACCTTGAGCCCTTTCTTCTTCAAGAGTTTTATAAGTACGGGAAAGAATCTTCCCCCGCGGGCGCCATGCGTGGAAAAAGCAAATGCATATTTTCCATGTAAATCAGGCAGGGCCTCAACAAACCACATGAGCTGTTTTGGGGGTCCGCCCCACACGGGGCTCCCAATGCCTATGAGATCGTAGTTTTCGATGCGCTTACTATCGACGTCCTTGAGTTTAACAAGATCGCATGACTCGAGCAAGGGGCTCATACCTTTCCGTATGGCCTGTGCAATCTTCTTTGTGTTTCCGCTCAAGGAAAAATAAATGATGATGGCTTTCATGATGTTTCTTCTCCCGATGTAAAGTGTGATTTATCATTGGCCCTATATCATCCGATACCGTGAGAGAAAAAGCAAACCAATTCCTCCGGATAGCTCGGCCTCATCAGTATTGCACCGGCATGCATCACAACCAAAGCATTCAGGTACTGCCCCACGAGCAATTGCCCTATGAACACCTGACTATCCACAAATCTGCAGCGGTCTGACAATGTCTGAATTTACCTGTACACATTCTTCAAAAAAACGTATATAATCCAATTTGGAAATGATATTGCCGCTAGAACACACTCCCTTAGATGGCCGCCCCACAAATTCTTACACAATCATGACAAAACTTGAGGTGAAAAGATGAGAAAGAGCTGGATGCTAAAATTGTACGCCCTCGTTATAGTTTCGGTACTCTCCGGTTGTATGCCCCTGCCGCAACCAGGTGATGGTACCTATGGATCTTCAGGGGGGAGATTAGCCCAGAAGAAAGGCGCTCCTCAAGCAGCCCTCAAGCGTTCCGGCAGTTCTCCGGGTGCGAGTCTCTCAAGATCAGGCATGGCCGACGCATCTGCTACTACGGGTTCGGGCACCCCCGTGATCACCGTAACACAACCCCTGGCCGGCGTTTACAGCCTTCAGGCGCTTATCGCGTTTGATGATCTCGACGGAGCAATCTACGATCCTGCAACAGGCACCGTCTCTCTATTCGGTCACAGGGAGAGCAACAATTACTCCACCGCTGTTCCTTACTTAGACTATCTGGCGACCGCTCTTGAAAGCAAGTCGCCGATATTCAGCCTCGAATGGACGGCAGCTTCAGAAAGGCAGGTAGACCGGGCGCTTACGATAAGCGACAGTGAACTGGTAGATAAGCTTGGGGATATCTTCGATCAGAACGGGCGACTCACACCCATAGGTGAATGGTGGTTGAAACAGGGAGGCGCCCAGGTGCGCGCCGGAATGACCCGGTATGATGCAAACAGCAAAGTATTTGAGGCGACCGGACGCACGAAAGAGGCGCGTGCGCTTCAACTGATCGGGGCCCGTGATGAGGCATTAAACAGGGGAGAACAGGGCCGGGAGGAATTCGAAGAGCTGGCACGGGTCCTCGGCATCTACGACCAGTTAGCCGATTATGCGGGGCGTTACAGGGCGGGTCAGATATCGCAGGTTGAGCTCATGGATTACGCCATGCCTCTTTATGTCGGAGGTATTGCGGAGGTTTTCGGACAGAACCCCGATACGTACATACAGCGATACCGTCTGTTGAGAAGTCGCGGTGTCGGTTTTGACGCGGCCCTTGAGCAAGCTGTTTCGGAGATCGTGACGCGTGAGAACCAGAAGGCATGGCTGAGAAATGCGTATGACGATCTGTTCAGAAATAAATCTGAGGTCTACGTTCCACCCGCAATCATGAAGCAGATACTCAACGTAGAGCCACGAGTAAGGCCCGTATTTACGGGCCTTCCGCCGCAGTCACTGCTGGCACACACCGCATTCGAAGCCGATGTTTTCTGCAAATCTTTGCCCAATATCCCTGAGCTCAAGAACAAAGTTCCGCAGTATCGAACGTATTTTGAATGGCGCAGGACCAAGACGCGGGCCCCGGCAACAGACGGGCACACCTGGATTTCTCCGGGCGTTATCGACATCGTAGAATCGCAGGACGGCAATGCCATGCGTTTTAGTAATTTCAAGATGAAATTCAATCTCGAAAAGTATGTTAATGGAAAGAGCGTCTCCGATCCGCTGCTCTCCGAATACGCCCTGGAGCTTAGCGCCCGGTATGATGAGATAAGCAGGGAATATCCAGTCTTGAGGCAGATGCGTGAAGCAATGAAGGTTGTGGCGGTGGCCGAATGGATCAATAAGAAGGGCGCGCGACTTCATTTCCCTGAGCAAGGACGTGGTTCATGGAATCCCCCTGCCGACTACCCGGGGGTCATACATATGGCCATTGCTATCCAATCGGGACCGGTTGGCGCGATCATTACGGCGGCGGGCGGCGTGGATATGCGAGTCGAAGACTGGTGGAACTTGCGAAAGGGGGATTATCTTGACGTCCCGGTTGTAAAGAGCATGACGGTGCCGTCTCTCAAAGAACCCGATAGTGAGCTTAATAAAGTCTACAAAACGCTCAAGATTGTTGAGCCCCCGAGCCCGGCGCGTGATCTGCCCGGCTGGGTAGCGCAGGCAAAAAGCGGACAACAGGCGCTCCAATACGTGAGTGTGAAACAGAGTGAGCTCAACCAGAAGACTGATTCCGCCGAGATATTGCTTCAGCTTCAAAAGGTGAAAAAGAAGGCGGAGCTGCTCGACTATTACGATCGACTCATTAACGCTCAAACCAAAGAACGCATGTTGGCCGTTCAGGAAATGACAAGGCTTAAAGAGGAAAGCGATAAGAAGAAACAGGAATTGCTCGATGAGGCGCAGGGTCTTGCTTTCTCTGTGCTTGTCAATCTCCGCAAACTTGACTGGGCAGCTGCGCCGGCCACTGCGGAGAGAAGGAATGCGGAAAAATTCCTCGAAACTGTCGAGGACCTCTCCCGTATAAAGGAGCTGGCAAATGGCTTTCTTGAGGAACTGGAAAGAATAAAGAAGGGAGAAGCCGATCCCGACCGCCTCATCAAAGTGGGGAAAGAACTCGCAGATGATGCGATTGAGGTCAGAAAAGTACTCACGCCTGAAGGTCAGGACTGGGTTCGCGAGGGCGATATCTTTGATCCCAAGAATGTAAGAATGGCGCATGCGCCGGAATGGACCAGGGCGGAAGATGTGGCAACCAAATCCTCTGTGGTGGCGGGCGTGGCATTTGGCGCAGCCTCGATTGAAATGAAGAGTTTTGAATACCTGGATATGTACAGAGCAAATGCCGAAATCGCAGACTCGCTCGGCGAACACGCGAAAGATCTGGGCGAGATTGAGCGCATGAGGGCGAGATTGATTCAGGAATATACGGTGGAAAAACGGAAATTGGAAAGAATGATGAGCCCCTGAGATAGCGTAAGCTCTCAGCGCAGAAAGAACAGGTGATCTTTGCAAACGGCGGTGTGAAATCGTCTAACTTCGACGATTACAAGATACTCTCCATGAGCGAAACGCCGGAGATAGAGGTCCACATCGTAAAGAGCACTGATAAGATCGGAGGCATCGGTGAGCCGGGTGTGCCGCCGGTTGCACCGGCAGTGGCAAACGCTTTCTTCAACGCCACGGGTGTTCGCATAAGACGCCTGCCGCTCGACCCTGTAACGGTTAAGGAAGCATTAAAGCAGAAGATCTAGAAGAGTGAAAGACCATCTTCCGGCGGAGCCGGTGAGCCTCATCGCCGATTCCGCCGGAAGTCTTTTTTCCTCACGTTAAGAGATCCATGGCATACGCAGAGGACGCGTCAAAAGTCATTGCACAATCCCCGGGGAGAAGCTCCTGCAATGAATCATATCTCATCGTGGATCTTTTGCCATGGCTTCTCCTCCAGGATAAAGCATATGCCCTCAAGTCAAATGAATATTCAATCTATTCCCATAGACACTTCAACCCGCACTATTTCGTGGTTTTGTAGAGCTTCCAGAACTCAGGGCAGTCCGGTGTCAAAGGCACTTTCTTGGTGAGGTCCTTGCCCTTCAGGCCGGGATAGTCAGCGCCGTAACGATAGGATCTATGGGTCTGATTGTCCATGGAGTTGGCTCTAGGAGCATCTTCCAGGAAGCACTTGACTTCAGCGTTATCGACCGGGATCACATACTCCCACACGATTTCCTTTTTGGGTGTTACTTCAAAGATATGCCCCTTCGCGGTTGATGTGACAAGGACATTCCCATTGGGAAGCCGCTGCGCTGAACCCTGGCGATAAGAAAAGAAGCTTGTGGAATCGTTTGAATAGTATTCCCATACGATCTTGTTTGTCTTCGGATTAACTTCAACAACACGTGAGCGATTTCCTTCAGGTCTTTCTGAGCCGTTGTCAAAGATCTGAATGTTCCCGTTATCCAGGACGGAGGCATGGTGGGATCCAAAAAGCTGCTGATCTCCGTTATCGTAATAGGACGGGCATTTCCCCTGGCCATAGGCACAGGGATTGCCCCAGCGCCACTGAATCTGCCCGGTCTTGTGATCTATCAAATATGTCTCGCTGAAGTTTCTTGAATTCACAATGACCTGGTCCGTTTTGGGATTATAGTCCGCGGTGTTAAAATGGGTCCAGTCGAAGTTGGGATAGTATTCGCCTACCGGTTCCGGGAGTTTATAATTGATATCCAGCCTGGTAGGACCCTTGCCGATATGGTCCCAGGCGTGCCATTCCCACACGGTCTTTCCTGTCTTGTCCACTTCTCGAACAAAGTCAGACCAGAAACCGTAGATCCACTTTCCTCCTGCAAAAACAGATGCAGGAACCGTCTTCGGGTCCCTGCCCTTGACAAGGGCTTCTTCAATACCCTTGTACTCCCAACCCAGGACCAGGGTGTTGCCATTGGGCATTCGAGAAAAACAGTGATGTTGCACCTCCGTTGGTGAAAACATCTTGTATTCCCAGACCACTTTGCCGTCCCAGTCTATTTCCTGGACGCTACCTCCAACTCCTCCCATGTTCACAGGGGGATCCGGTAATTTTCCGCTCCTAAGAAGATTACCATTTTCGAGCAACATCGTGGCCCACGGTAAGTACTGGGTCTCCCACTTATGGACTATGTTCCCTTCCATGTCGATGAGATAGACTGTTTTACTGGTCGAGGGTGAAAACAGAGTGTAGCCGTCATAGGCCTTGGCCTTGTCGTACTTGAGCACCCCTGTGGGGCCGTTCAGGGCTTCATAAGCCATTGCGGAGCTTAATAAGAAAATTAGTATAAACGTCGTAAATAAAAAACTGCCCGCGATTCTTCTTCCCATACATTTCCCTCCTTTTTCAATTGGTGATCTGTACAAGATATTTCTCTAAATGCATGTCGCCTCGCGCGTAGGAACCGAACACCGCCACTTGTTTTACTCCATGCTTTGTACGTGCTGATACAACTGTTTTGAATATCTCCTCCCCTTCCACCTGTCACTTCCTGTATCTCAAATTGTAGCGGAATTATCCTAAGTCCTCAAGAAAAATAGACAACTTTACCGGTTTAGTGAATTGACGTGCGGCTCAGGTTAGATTGGTGATGAATTCGGCTGCCCCTGGTATGTACATATGCGCTCGGTTGCTTCCACCAACGCACGGCTTACGCAGCCTGGGATTCGCCTGTTTCTATAGCCAATCGTAATCCCATGGCATTCAGAAGGCTGTAGAGGCTCTCGATTTCCGGATTACCCTTTTTCGATAGCATTCGGTACAGGCTCTCGCGGTTCAATTTCGCTTTTTCGGCAATAGAAGCCATTCCGCCATGCGCTTTTGCCACGTTTCTCAGAGCGAGAAGAAAGATGGCGCGGTCATTTTCTTCGATAGCGGCGTTAAGATACGCCGCCGCTTCACGAGGATCTTTGAGCGATTCGATAAGATCTTTCTGATACGAGGACTTTCTACTCATGATGACGTTCTCCTTCTTTTAAGGTCACGCAAAAAACTCTTTGCCTTCACAATGTCATTCCGTTGGGTCTTTTTGTCTCCGCCCAAGAGAAGAAGGATGATACGGTTTGCTTCATGTGCAAAATACGCACGATAACCAGGCCCATAGTTGATTCTTAATTCCTGAACACCGTCTCCGACAGAACGACTATCTCCGAGACTGCCAAGTCTCACGTGGTCCAGCCTGATACGTATTTTTGCCCGCGCATTGATGTCTTTCATTCCGTCCAGCCATTCTTTGAAAGGCCTCCTTCCATCCTCTGTAATATAGTACTCCAGTTCGTAAGGAAACGCCTGCACACACCAATTGTAGTGTATAAGCTACAATATGTCAAGAGCTTTCTGTAACGTGCAGAGGCCAACTCGCTTGGGGCGTGCGCAAAAGACGCATGCCGCTCGACAGGCAGACGGTGTTGGATGCGCTTAAGGCGAGTTAAGTGATGCCTGGAAGCTGTTGTGGGTAGAGGGACTGTCTATCATTGTTCCCTTGTCCGCGCATGATCCTCAATCCGCGGCAGCTTCCGTATGCAAATAGCGAACCGGTTTCCACAAGATAAAGATCCGTCCGGCCTTCAGGTCTCTATGGCTGCTGTGGCTTGCAGGTTTTGCATACGTTGCCGTTGGCACACTCCTTGATCACCGGTCCATCCTGCCAAACCAGGTGGATGCCGTCTTTGTAACAGTACATTATTCTGCCGGACGAGCACTCGCGGTAAACTCCGCTCGAGTCCTTCCAAGAGTAATTTTCGGTGTAGCGTGTACAGTTCGCCAGGTTGGCGGTCTTGCATAAAGCGAAACCTTCGCAGCGGTATGTCCGAATGTCCTCGTACGTTCGACACCCATCATTCATGGATTTGCATGAGATTACACCGCAGCGCTCGTCATCGTCCGGTGTCTTGGTGCATCGGCCGGTGCCGTCGCACACAGCGCAGATTTCACATGGCGTGCCGACGTCCGGCCACATGCACTGGCCAGAATAGCAGGCAGTATTGCAGGCGGGATGTCCACCCTGGACAATCGTGCACGCGCGCCGCGGATCCTGACCGTCGGGGACCGGTGTACAAATGCCTTCATGACCGGGCATACCGCAGGATTCGCATTTCCCCATGCAATGGCGATCGCAGCAGTAGCCGTCCCAGCATTCCCACGTTGGGCAATCGCTGTTGCTCTTGCATGTTTTGGCTGTGATAGGAGGTTGTCCGGCACCGGGTAACAGGCCTGTCCTGGGCGCCACATGAGCAGGGCTTATCTGTTGAATAGCTCCGCCCGTTACCGGTTGTTGCTTAAGGATCGGGGCGCCCTGCTTCGCCGGAGTCTGCACGGCTTGGGGTTGTTGACTGGCTTTGGGTGTCTGCGCCGAGGGGGCCGGTTGAACGATTGTGCCTGTCGCAGGGCTTTTCCTGATGATCGATGTATCCTGTCCTGCGCACGGGAATGCGATACTCATCGCTAGGATCAGGGCGACCCAGGTGTTTCTCATGCTTACAGAGTGGGGCATTTGCACCTCCTTTGTACGTCGTTTCTATTAACGTGCACACTCAGAAACACATCCAAGAGATAGTTATCGCGGCCATCCGCAAACAATCGCTTTTTACTACATTATTTTCAAATCCTGATCTAATTTCAAGAAGAAAATACAGACTTTGTGTATTTTGTACAGAGCAAGGGAACGCTTGAAGGGTGGGCGCGAGTCCATTATATCAATAGTCCGCATCGGCCACCGAAGGGAAATCTATCAATAGACCTTGCGGCAGGCAAGAGAATATTTGCTATAATTCCGCCAAAGTAGTTAAAATAGATTCGTTCAACATCGTTGTCATCCACAAAAGCGCGACCCCGATATCATAAAGGAGGAATTATGATTTCTGTCCGTCTGCAGCAGGGTCGTATCTCACGTAACATTGCCCCGTACGCATTGCTTGTTTTGGCGCTGCTTGCTTCGTGTGCAAGCACGGATACCCGATCTACTCATCAGGCCGTTTGGGATGTCACCGGCGCCGGCGGACCGTCCGCATTGTCGGATGAGCAGAAAGAGTACCTTATAGGTGTAAAAGACGCTCTCTATGCATCATGGCACTGCCCGGAGGAGTTTCGCTCCGACAGCAGTCTATCCATGCTTGTAGTACTTAAGGCCAGCAAAGACGGCAAGGTCCTTGATGTTACGGTAGACAAACGCTCCGGCAACAATAAGTTCGATGAGTCGGTTCTTACGGCAATCCAGACGGCCAGGGGCCTCCCGTCTATTCCTGCATCGCTTAACGCAGACGCCGCCAAAATCGCCTTCGCATTTAAGGCTAAAACCCCATGACAATGCCCTGTCAAAAAGTATTTGAAATAATTTTATAAAAGTTGGAGAATTTGATGGTATTGGCGGGTACAAACCGGCGCAAGGTACATGTAGGGAGGGGAAGATGTTCTGCCCTAAATGTCGTACCGAATATGTAGAAGGTGTCGGCGTCTGCGCTGACTGCGGGGTCGCTTTGGTCCCGGAACAGAGTGGCGAACCCACTCCGGAGTATGTTGAGTTTGTAAAGATTCTCGGCACATTCAACACCGGAGACATTGCCTTTCTTAAGTCTATCTTTGATGAAGAAGACATTACCTATTACTTTTTGGGAGAACATTTCAACTACGTGTACCCATTGGTGCAGCCGTCATTGCTCATGGTCCGGAAAGACCAAGCGGATCGGGCTGACCACGGAATTAGGAAATGATGCCAAGCAGATTGTATGGCCATATTTATTGCCTTTCTTACAGACAGAGTTTATCGTTTTTTAAAAAGCCGAAACTCGTTTGGTAATTTTTTGGCTAAATATCGCTCGGATTCGTCGATGGAGGTGGCGCCAATGCTAATAGCATGTTGAATAAGAACAGGGCTAGAACGTAGTCGCTAAGCCTAATTATAATTAAGGGGGGTTTTGTTATGCAGAGAGCCAAAGTTATCTCATTCATTAATTACAAGGGCGGTGTGGGTAAAACAACAACCACATACCATATCGGATGTTCGCTTGCACAGCACCATGGCAAGAGAGTACTTCTTATCGACATTGATCCGCAAACGAATCTTACCTTTCTCTGTGCAACAATCGAGGACTGGGAAGACGTTAAGAAGAAGAAGGGCACGATTGCGACCATGTATCAAAATTACTTGAATAGGAAAGCTATCGATACAAAACGATATATTTGGAGATCGCCCGTTGGATCTGGTTCGTTAAAAATCAATACTCTCGATCTTATTCCTTGCGACATAGATCTCCTTGGAGAAGACCTTAGTGGAGGCCAAGTTTCTGGGAGTTTTCCAAGCCTTGAAGCACTTAGACAATCATCCAAAGAGTATCTTAGAGAAAGACTTTTTCTAAATAGTGCTATCCAAGAAGTCGAAGATAAGTATGATTATGTTCTGATCGATTGTCCGCCCAATCTTTACTTGATGACACAGAACGCCCTAGCAGCAAGCGCTTGGTATGTGATTTCTGCTATACCAGATCATCTTTCAACGATTGGATTGAGAATCCTACAGAGTAAAGTCAAGCGAATAGGTGAGTTACTAGGCTCAGCCCAGACGTTTGCAGGCTCCACGAAAGATCCACTCAAGATAGCACAGCTTGGAGGCGTCATTTTCGTTAAGGTTAGAATCGGCGGCAGCTTGCTTACCGCCACTCATTTTAGTAAAATGGAAGAAGTTAGGAACCTTCTAAATGGGAGCTATGTTTTTCCAGTGTATACGACTGAACTAATAGGGTACAGCGAGGCAGCAGAAAACAATTTGCCAGTTTGGCTACATGGTAGTCAGAATGCAAGGCGGGCCGGCAATAAACGAGAGTATCAGAAAATAACACAGGAGTTCTTAGGGAGGTTTTAGAGCAAATGCAAAAAAAGAAGGAACCTAGCAATCGTGGCATTAAAGTGTTTTTGTCAGATATAGACAAGTTGCTTCGTTCTCTGCCTACCGAAAAAGAGAAAAGTGAGATTACAGAACATCTGTCTGTTGTGCTTACGTTCCTCAACGATCTAAAGGAGGTCGTTGAGCGTTTACCAGCGCAGGAAGATGTTCTTGCGACAAAGGAATCTATTGAGAGATTAAGAGATCGCCTAGAGAACACGCAAGAAAGACCTATGCTCTCGAGGGTTCTTGGCTTTCGAGCCCGGCCATCGAGGAAGCCTCTTGACGTTGGTTCTCGCGAGGAAGAGCTTGACGCGGCAAGATCAATTCTCAATAAACTCCAGGAGCTTCCGGTCGATGAGATAAGATCAGGACTACAAACCAACCGTTATTCGACCAAGCAATTGAGAGCGGTAGCCCTCATACAGGGCATTAGTTCCGTCGGCAGGTTGAGTAGAGATTCACTCGTCCATCAAATAATCACTAAAATTGCCAACTTCAGAGGTTACCAACGATTGGGAGAAAGCCACAATCACGCTAGCGATGGGGATTCTAGTTCCCCGGACGGTCAAGAGTAACCTACCTACATGAAAAGTTTATCGGTATCATCTGATCTTTGTTTCTGGCATCGTGAGTCTTTCGACGAATCGCGGAGAAATGCGCCACTGGCATGGGGCCCTTCAGAAAAATATTTGCAGCAAGTCCTATAAAGTTCAGAAGTGAAGCGCACAATACGCCACCCTATCAGTCAAATGATTCCGTATTCCATCCCGAGCAATCACTCTACCTTGATTGTGATCCAGTTGCACCGATTTTACAAGTCGAATTTTATTGCGGTACCCTTGCCCCGCTCATCAGGCTGGGATATCACCGGCCTGGCGGACCGCCCGCATTGTCGAGTGAGCAGAAACAGTACCTTATAGGTGTAAAAGACGCACTCGATGCATCATGGTGCCCGGAGAAGGTTCGTTCCGACAGCAGACTATCCATGCTGTTAAAATGGATTAATTTACCCGCTATGTTTGGTCTTAGCGTGTCTTCCTACTTTTTCGGTTGAACGCAAGCCGGAGACAGATTTGGAATGACGTACCATATTTCCTTGGTTCCAATACACTTCTGGACTCGAAACTCGTCAAATATCGATGCCAGAGCATCAACTGCGATATGAAGTTCGTCTAAATTTGGTTCAGTAGGGACATCAATTATAACCTCGAAGACGCGCTGAATGTCTTTGTCTTCAATGGTTGGGATGTCCGACTTACCAAGAAACTTAGCGTATTCTGCAAAAGCAAGCCCAACGATCAACTTGTCCTCCGGGGTTCTAGCCTGCTGAATTATGTTCAGTTTATCATGGTAATCTTGTTCTATCCACTCACGGGCACTGTCGGGGCATAATGTCGCTATTCGGAAGTTGACGGTCCAGTCACGAACAACATTGAAATAGTAATTGACGCGCACTTCGAATCCCCATGGGCAGTTATCAATAGGTGGAATCCCGTCTGAATACTGAGCTGGCAAGCGTTCGCGGTCCAGCGCATGCAGGTGTTCGTGCAGTATGTCGAGCAGACATGTGTTCTTGGGATAAGAAATTCTATGCGTATAACTCAGGGACCAACTGGGTGCCTGGTTTTCTAGATCGCTTATTTTGCACTCCACAGGCCATTGCAACTGTGACTTAATATCTGCGATAGCCTTATTCACGCTGTCCATAGTTTATTCTCACAAAAAGGTGCCGACGCACTCCATCGATAAGGCCCCCTTAGCCTGTTTATCGCCCTTACAGCTGCTTACCTGGTCGGACTTTCCGGGCTACCGGCCCCTTTTCACCGTGTTCCCTTACAAACTTTACTCGCAGCCCAATCCGAGGTTCCATGCGGTCTTTTACTTCACTAACGTGAAAGAAGAGCTTTCCGTTGTCCTTGTCGTCCCTTATAAAGCCGTATCCTCTTTTCGGATTGTACTCTACAACACTCCCGCAACTAGAGATCGGAACAGCGGGATCAAATTCGCTGAGATTTATATGAGTCGTATTAGGCACCTGTCGTAGCTCTTCAATTTTCATGACAAGCTTTGTGAAATCGTCGCCTGTCTCCTGTCGGTACATTTCATTACTCCGTCCCAAAAACCCAATTGCCTGAATTGTTGCGCCGAGATCAGCTAAGGCAAGGCCGACATCACGGTAGTGATACCATTTGGCCTGAGACTTCGCAGCCCTGTAAAAGTACAGCAAGGCATCCTGGCTGTTGCCCTTTTTTGCGAAACATTTACCCATTCCATTGAGAATGTACCCCGTTCTTTTCTGGAGTGGAATAGTCTCGTATGTCTTCAAGGCTTGATCAGTATTCCCCAGCATCAACCATGCCTTCGCCATCTTGTGAGGGACATACTCCTTGGTAAGGCCACGCGCTTGAGCCCGACGGTAGTACTCAATCGCTTCTTCCGGCCTTCCGCTATCAAGCAGGTAACTTCCGTATACATATAAAGAGTTCAGATCGTCTGTGCGAAGCGTGATGTATTCTTGCATGAGAGCGTCCGCGCCCGCTCTATCAATTGTGACAAGCGCTTGAGCTGCGAATAGACATAATTCTGCATAGCAGTCCGAATACTTTCTCTGCAAATCAGGAATCAGTTCTTTGTACAGCTGTATCCCTTTCCGACAGAGTTTAATAGATTCTTCCCTATCTCCGGATTCTTTCAGGAGCCTTACAAGTTCCGGAAAAGGCTTCATCCATTTGGGATATAAATAGAGAGCCTTTCGATAGTTCTTGATTGCTTCATCTACCTGCATCAAGGATCCGTATTGGTATCCAAGATAATAGAACCATTTTGCCTTGCTCGGATCTTTGGCCGATAGTTGCTGATAAATGGAGATAGCCTTTCGGTACTCCTTCGCCTTGGAGTAACAGAAAGCGAGGATTTCCAATCCATGGACGGACAGCGAATTTTGCTGATGAGCAGAGCGCAGGAGTGACAACGCATCTCTCACTTTCTTTTCGTCCATAAGTTTCCGGGCTCTCTGTAGGACTACAGTTTCGTCCGATTGTGAAGCTAACCGTTCGTCCGTCATTGTTTTCTTTCGATGACTCTTTGAGTGGTTCTGTGATGCAGTTTTGCAACGTTTCGTAGTTCCTGAGGCCCTGTCTTCCCGACGATAGACCGAGCGACAGACACAACCAAATCTGATGCCCCTTTGGGCAACAACAATCCATACTTCAGGTTAAACTTCTCCATGCGTGATAAGAAGCGATCCCTAGCCAAGATAGAGGCGGCTGCTACTGCCACGTATCTCTCACCCTTTGGGGTTTGAATCAACTCCAGCTTCTTACCCTTTGCCATTAGCTTAGACAGGATATATTTCTCGTCGCCGAATTGATCGGCGATCGCACAATCACACGGTAGTTTCTCAGCCAAACTCTCTATCGCCCGAGCATGGCCCCACGCGAGGAGGTGGTTTAAATTCTTTCGCTCTTTGGCGAACTGGTCATATAGATCATTATATCGCTCGGGCACCAACTCTATCTCTTCGAACTTACCCTGGCAAATCTCACGGATTTTAGCTGCCAGTTCTTTGCACCGCTTGTCCGACAGAAGCTTGGAATCTCGTGCTCCGAGGGCCTCCAATTCCTCTGCTGTCTTTTCGTCGACCCAGACACCGGCGACAACAAGGGGCCCGAAGTAGTCGCCTTTTCCTGATTCGTCCGTGCCGATATGTGGATACAAAATATCACGGACGACCAACCCGGTAGCTTTGACGCTGGCCTTGGCTTCTACGACTGCCGAATCGTCTAAGTACTCGTCGATCAGCAACGTGGCGTTTGGGTGTTTCATAGTGTAAGGGGGTATGATGACGTCAAGAACCCGCTTGTAGAGATCGCCTGCCCGGCCCTGTAACTGCAAGGTTCCTTTGGCATACTGTTTCGCGACAAGTCTTTCTCCCGCGCTCTGAAAGCGAAAGCTGTAGTCGCAGTACTGTTCTATCATGCTGTCGGGTCTCATTTGCTCCAGCCGTTCTCTTATCTGCCTTCTTAAATCAACGTCCTTTATCAGAAACGTCTTGTTGACATCCCGGGTGGCAATTTTCGGTTGGTCGAGGCCTTGAAGTCCGTCTAACAGATCGTGGAAGAATTCTCCGTCGTTGGTCTTCGGCGTATGTGTTCCGCTATAGTAAAGATTGATCTTGATCTCGGGTGGATGGGCCGGCGAGACGGTGAACTGTAAAGCGTCTTGGATTTGCTCACCTTCAGAAAGGTCCCAGCCTCTATTTTGACAATATGCTCGCAAGAAGTTCAGTTTCCTAACTTGTAATGATTCACCAGATACCGGTGCAGGGTTAAGCTGTAGCTTTAGGAGAACGTCGATAATGTCAGTGACATAGAGTATTTGAAGTCGCTCGTGGAATTCGGGTCCAACATCAGACCGATTCTCCGCCGGTAGAAAAACCCGACGGCAGCCGGATTTGACGGCCGCCGAGAGTTTGGCATTTATTCCTGAAACGGGTAGAATCTTAAAAATAGAGCCATCAAGATTGATGTTCCCAGTAAAGGCAGTGAAGGGATCGAAGCATTCTTTGGAAGCCGCGGAGTAAATTCCAACTGCTGCAGCCAATGCAATAGAGTCTCCGCTGTATTCGGCCGAAGTGATTTCCAGCGAGCAATCCACATCTTGGCCGCAAGCAAGAAAACCTTTGCTCTCCATAGCGCGCCGTGCTCGGTCTATGGCAGCCGTAAAACGGTCTGCGACCGATACTAAGCAGATGGTCTTGCCCTCTCCTGGAGACAAGCGGATTGACAAAGGAATGAGAACGCCGACAACTTTATCGCTCGTAACCAGCATGGCGTTTACTTTCCCCGGGGTTTCCTGAGCCTTCATCGTCTCCGCTATGCGGTACAGATCATTTGTTACAGCACCCATTACCAAGGGCGTTTCCGTTGAAAGGTAGTCGACAAACGTTCTTACCTTTTCTGAGAGCGAGGAGGTGCTTACTCTGATATCCGCTATACGGGAAGGATCGATTGCGGTCGAAGGGTTCGGATGGGATATACCAAGAAGGCGTGAGAGACGGTCAACGATGTCGGTAGAAGTTGATTTACTATCAAGCAAAGAGAAGAAAATATCATTCGCCGTCTGCACGAATTCTCTTCTGTCTGCTAGAAATCTCAATTGTTCGCCATATACACTGACGCTGGGTGACTTTAGCTGAAACAATTCTCGCAACCCGTTAAGCAGTTCTTCATCCCAGAATTCCATAAAGGCATTGTCAGTGAAGACCAAATTACATATTTCGTCGAATGTCGGTTCTAGCCTCTCGCTCCCGTCTCTCATGATTTGGACTTCTCTCAGAAGTAACTTTAGCCTTCGAACCTTCCTAATATCCATCTTCAGCACTTCTTTGCCTGAACAGCCAAGGGTTCCATAATTATGGCCCGAATGTCGCGCTCCCTGTATCGCGTCTCCAAGATAAGGGGAATCGCATTGTCTTCGATTGCAACGTTCTTTCTATCTATCTGATTTTGGTCATTGGTCGCTATTGTGACGTTGATAGCTTTCAAGCAGAGCGCATCATGCAGTATTTGCAACCATAAGTTGGCGGTCGAAAAGTCGTAGCGAAGAAAGCCGCGAAACGTTTTGTCATTTGATTCCGCAACAACCACCGTGCCTTGTTCATCGGAGGCTGCAAGCGGCATGTCGGTGTTGGATTCCTCGAGAGACAGTCGAGGGACTCTTTTTATTTCAAGCCTAATTGGATCGCTTTGGGCGTTCACATTATTCCCGACCCGCACAGGAGTCCCAATGTTTGCAGCTTCTTCAACCAAGAATTCGAGCACATTAATTCTGCCATCCTTGGCCGAGTCCCTCACCAGCTTGATTAGGAGGTCAGCCATGCGAGATTGGGGTGTTTCTCGATCCTTCTTTTCCCAATTGTAGATCGACTGACGGGTACAACCAAGCAAAGAGGCAAAACTCTCCATTGAAAGAACCAAGTCCCTCCTAACTTCTGCTATTTCTTCCGCCGACAAATACAGTTTATTCGCCTCTAATTTTTTGTTGTAGAGTCTTTCCCAACGCTTGGTCTCACTTGCGTCGAAATGCCTCGCCCCACAACGGTCACAAATGCCGACTATTGCTTTCTCAACCACAAATGGACGCCCCTTGATCTTCGTTTTGTAATCCTCCAGACCCGTCTCCCTTACCACACCTTTTCCACATTCTTCGCACTTATAATTAAACATGTTTGACATCCTCATTTTGTTTTATGCCCGGTTATGAAGAAATAGAGTTTGCCTTCTTCGTCCTTTATAGCCTTCCCGCAAGTATAGAACGGGCACCCACAGGTATCTCTTCCAAGAATGACGTGCTTCTTCCCATCCACCGAGGTCTTCAATTCATCCCTTTCTGTTTTCGAGATACACCCCGTAAGTATGCATTGTTCCAGATCTTCCTCGCCGTACCAGCCATCTTCGATCGATTCTCTTATCTTTTGCGAATAGTTGTACCTGCCTTCTAATACTAAATCTCGTATTTCGTCTATCGTCATATGCAGCCCTGTCTCCGCCTTTCATATCGGTTAACAGTATTTCTTATAATATATGTAAACTATTTTACTTTGTCAAGTTTTATTTAATGTAAAAATATACCAAAATGCGTCGGGGACAGCTGTCCTCGGAAAGTCTTCAGGCAGCCGTCCACCAAAGTTGGGATCCTCAGTAGAATTGGGGAGCCTGCGTGGGGCGGGGTTCATTAGGACCCCCGAGACAATACATTTGCACTCTTCGATTCTTGGCCGCTAGCGTTCGCGAGTGAAACGTAGGCGATAAGCGCATAATAATTGTGGATTCCAATCTTGATAGATCGAGAAAGTTGACAGGTTAGGCAACTTTCGAGAGTGGAATGGACTGAGATTTGGAGGTTAAGCGACAGATGTGGATGGATTACGCGGCACGCTGGCAACGCGGGCCATTATTACATCCTAAAAATAGGCTTGCCGGGTACCCACGCGCTGTCACATAGTTAAGGAGCAACCCACTTTCACGTGGGTGGTAAACGCTAAGGCGCGCGTGCCGATAGTAAGCCGCCGCAGATTAGCGTACGAACAAATCTCAGTCCAGACACACCCCCACAGCCTTTCGCCTTTCGCCTTTCGCCTTTCGCCTTTGGTCTTTCGCCTCTTCACGCATTTTGGACGCTTTTAGACTTCAGGGGCCAAATTAGGAAAATATTCCTATTCCTATCCTGCCGCAAAAAGTGATATAATTCACCAGCAACTTGCTCGAATCGCGTGTTTTACCGTTCGGACAAAGCAGTTTTAGCCGAATTATCCCGTCTTTTCCGCTCTACCGGGGCGAAAAGACCGTTTTCGCGCCCGGCATGACATGACACCGGCCTTAAAGGCGGGGCCTAAAGCCGCTTGTGCTCAATGCGGCGGTCAGGCCTCACCTGGAAGTCATACATAACATTCAAGGAGGTCATATGAAATTATCAGTTCGCACTCTGATCGGGGTGGCCGCAGGCGTGTTTCTTCTGGCGTCCATCGCAGCTCCGGCTTTCTCAGCCGGAATCAAGATCGGCTTTGTCTTCAGCATGACCGGCGGCGCGGCCGTATACGGCACCGCCCAGAAAGACGGCGCCAACCTAGCTATCGAGCAGATCAACGCCGCTGCCGGCGCCAACGGGCTGCAGATTGTCCCCATTTTCGAGGATGACGCCAGCGTGCCCCAGCAGGGTACCAACGTCTTCAACAAGTTGATCAACGGCGACAAGGTTTCGATCATCATCGGGCCGACCTTGAGCAACACGGCCAAGACGACCGACGTGATCGCCCAGAAGGCCGGGGTGCCGGTGCTCGCCATCAGCAACACCGTCTCCGGTATCACCGAGATCGGCGACTACATCTTCCGCGACTCCTTAACCGAAGACGTGGTTATTCCCCATACCGTCAAATACGCAAAAGAGAAGCTGGGGATCAAGAAGGTCGCCATGCTGTACGGAAACGATGACGTGATGACCAAGGCGACCTATGAGGTCTTCAAAAAGGAGTTGCACGCTGCCGGCATCCAGATCCTCTCCGAACAGATCTTCGCCAAGGGCGACCGTGATTTTTCGCCGCAGTTAACCCAGATCAAGGCCCAAAACCCTGACGCCATCATCGCCGCTGCCCTGGCGGAAGAGGCATCCGGTATCGCAAGCCAGGCTCGCCAGCTGGGGATACCTAAGACCGTACGCATCATAGGCGGTAACGGTCTTAACTCCCCCGGGCTCATCAAGAACGCGGGCGACGCTGCAGAAGGTACCATCGTGGGCGCTGCCTGGAACATCTCTTCCACTGCACCGCTTAACGTCAAGTTTGTAAGCGACTTTACCAAGAAGTACGGCCATGCGCCGGATCAGTTTGCGACACAGGCCTACGCGGGCGTGCACATCGTCTATCAGGCAGCAAAAGCATCTAACGGCGGCGCAGACCGAAAGGCGCTGCGCGAAGCGCTCCTCAAGATCAAGAACATGGACACCGTGCTCGGCCGCTTCTCCTTTACTGAGGGTCGCGATGCAAACCACGCTGCCATAGTCCAGGAAGTCAAAGGCGGGAAGTTCGTGGTGACAAGCAACTAAGGACTTAGGAGAACGGTGGGCATACTTCTCCAACAGTTAATCAATGGTCTCTTCATAGGCAGCGTGTACGGGCTGTTCGCGGTGGGCTATACGCTCGTCTTCGGCGTGCTCGATATGTTGAACCTCGCACACGCTGCCATCTTCACCTTTGCGGGCCTCATTGCCCTGTGGCTCGTAGAAAATGCCGGATTATCCATCTGGCTCGCCTTTCCGCTCGCCACAGTCTTTGCGGGCGTGATGGGGCTTCTGCTCAATCAGGTGGCCTTCGCCCCCCTGCGTAAGCGGAGCGACAGCCAGTTCTCCGGATTGATATCGTCGATCGCCATGGCGATTATCTTCGAAGCGGGGGCGTTAGGGTTATTCGGCGCCCGCTCCGTGCGGTTTCCTGTGGGCACGGTTTCAGCCCATATATGGCATATCGGTTCCGTAACTATCACTCTCTTGCAGGTGGGGATTGCCTGCGTGGCTGCGATCTTGATGGTCGTCCTGACGATCTTCATCGGACACACCCGCGTGGGTAAAGCCGTGCGTGCAATCGGCGAGAACGAGCGCACTGCCACCCTGCTCGGCATTAACGTGAATGGCATTATTGCCCTTACATTCTTTGTCTCTTCGGCCTTAGGCGGCGCCGCAGGCATCCTCTTCGGCCTTTACTTCAACAACCTCACCCCTGATATGGGTCGTTCCATCGAGCTAAAGGGGCTCGCGGTGATCATTTTAGGCGGCATGGGAAGCATCCCCGGGGCGATCTTGGGAGGCCTTGCGTTCGGCTTGAGCGAAGTGCTCACCGTGGCGATCACGGGCACATCGAATTTGCGAGACGCCGTGGCCTTTACGGTGCTTTTTGTAATTCTTCTCATCCGGCCGTCCGGCCTTTTGGGACGCGGGAAAACAAGGGAGGCTTGAAAAAGCTACGATGGAGTACTTGCTTCAGTTCTATGCGATATACGGTAGCGTAATAAACTTCATCGGTATTAACGCCCTGCTCGCCTTGAGTATGAACGTGACTCTGTCCGCAGGCATGCTCTCGGTGGGTAACGCGGCTTTCGCTGCCATAGGGGGCTATACCGCCGGCATCTTAAGCCTTCACTTCAAACTCCCGTTCGTGGTATCTCTTGCCGGTGGCGCGGCAGCGGCCGGTATCGTGGGGCTTATCATCGGCCTGCCGGTGCTGAGACTCCGGGGGGTCTTTCTGGCCATGGCAACGCTTGCCTTTGGCGAAGTGGTGCGCCTCGCGGCGGTCAACCTCGACATTACCGGCGGCGCAGAAGGTCTAACCGGCATCCCTAACATCACGACCACGTGGATGATCTATCTCGTTCTCGCTTGTGCGGCTTATTTCGTGGCGGTGCTTCGACGTTCCCGCCTGGGATGGGGACTCATCGCCATGCGGGAAGACGAGACCGCGGCGAGCTCTTTAGGGATCCGCATCACCTACTACAAGGTCGTTGCCTTTGTGATCGGCGCCATGATGGCAGGGGTCGCGGGCGGTATGTACGCACATCTCAATTACCTGCTTACACCCCGTGATTACGGCTTCTTTGTGGCCGTGGACCTATTAACCTATAACATTGTGGGCGGCATAGGCGTCTGGTACGGGCCAATCCTCGGAGCGGCCATGCTTACTGCGCTACCCGAGGTCCTGCGCGGCATCGGCGTGACAGCCGGACCTATCCGGCTCGGGATTAACGGACTCATTCTGCTCCTTGTGATTCTCTTCCTTCCGAACGGCCTGGCTTCACTCTTTTCACGGAGGCGAACGTCCAATGCAAAGGTTGAGGCACGATGAACAGACTGCGCATAGAGAACATATCGCGAAACTTTGGCGGCGTGCGGGCACTGGACGATGTTTCCTTCGTGGTTGAGCCCGGGACCATCCACGGTTTGATCGGCCCGAACGGGGCGGGTAAAACCACACTCATCAATGTCTTAAGCGGCCTGCTTCCCCCGAGCGCAGGTCAGATGAGCTACAAGAATTACGACCTGCACCGCCTGGCCGTACATCAGATGGCGGCCATAGGCATTGCGAGAACCTTTCAGAACATCCGTCTGTTTCCGCATATGACCTGTTTGGAGAACGTAAACGCCGGCCAGCACCTCACATCCAGGCGAGCACTCTTACCCCGATTGCTCCAGATGCCCTCAGGACGCCGCGAGGATCGTAACCTTCACGAACGTGCCATGCAGACGCTTTCCCGCGTGGGACTCGCTGACAAGGCCTACTATCAATCACGTAACCTCTCCTATGGGGAGCGCCGCCGCCTGGAGATCGCAAGGGCACTCTCCCTCAATCCGAGTCTCCTGCTTCTCGATGAGCCGGTGGCCGGTATGCGCCAGGGTGAGGCGTCGGTGGTGGCAGACTTGCTACGGACCCTCTGTAAGGAAGGTATGACCATCCTTCTGATCGAGCACAATATGTCCTTTGTGATGAGCGTCTGTTCGTGCATCACGGTGCTTGATTTCGGCCGGGTGCTCACCACGGGCAGCCCTCAGGAAGTGCGAGAGTGCCGCGAGGTGATCGAAGCCTACCTGGGCGCGGGAGCACCACATGCTTGAGGTAACCGGGCTCACCGTATCATACGGCCACATTGAGGCGGTCCGCGACATCTCCTTTCGGGTCGCTGAAGGCAGCATTGTATCGCTCGTCGGTCCCAACGGTGCGGGTAAAACCACGACGCTCAACGCCATCAGCGGCGTGATCCCTGCAGCCCATGGAACCATACGATTCCAGGGAAAAGATATTACGCGCGCAAGCGCCCATAGACGGGTATCGGAGGGGATCGTCCAGGTGCCCGAGGGCCGGCTCGTACTCGCCACCATGACCGTTCGCGAAAACCTGGAACTGGGTGCCTACCGCCGCTCCGCGAGCGAGACCAGGGCGAGCATTGCCGCCATGGAGGCGCGCTTCCCGATCCTGGCGGAGCGCCGCAAGTCGCCAGCCGGCACGCTCTCCGGCGGGGAGCAGCAGATGCTCGCCATTGCACGCGGTCTCATGGCAAAGCCAAAGTTACTGCTTCTCGACGAGCCATCGTTGGGGCTCGCTCCCCTTCTCGTTCAAACCATCTTCGATATCGTTGGTGAGCTCCACTCCGAGGGTCTCACCATCCTGCTCGTGGAACAAAATGCCCACCAGGCCCTTATGGTTTCTTCAGACGGCTACGTCATGGAGAGCGGAAAGATCGTTCTTCGAGGCTCAGCAACGGAGCTGATGGCCAATCAGGCTGTGATAGACTCCTATCTGGGCCAGGTGCAGGTATCGACCTGCGCCGAATAATTCCCAAAAATCCCTTCCGCACCTTCTCTCGCAATCCTTAGTTGAGTGTCCGACCTTAGAGGTGGTACAATAAATGTTGGCAGGTCTATAAAAGAATGGATTCTCAAGACATGAACGTCGCGTGCGTGAGGGATGAAATAGAGGACTCATACCTTAATCAGATGGGCCCGCAGGGTCTATCCGGTCGATCCTTGAGTCGGGGCGTGATGAGTAAGACCGGCCCGAAACTGTCTTATAACTCAAGATTATTCGTTAAACGGTGACCTCATGGACGGAGCTTTCAGACCCCACAATAAATGGCTCATTACCGTGACGGTGATGACAGGTACCATCATGGCGTCGGTGGACACGAGCATAGTCAACGTGGCCCTGCCCAGTATGCGCGGAACACTCGGTGCCACAATTGAAGAGATCGCCTGGGTTTCTACGGGATATATATCCTCGTGTGTGATCATCATGCCTCTCATCGCGTTCATGAGTTCCCGATTCGGGCGCAAGCGGTTCTGCATCTTTTCCGTACTCCTTTTTACCTGTGCTTCCATGTTATGCGGACTTGCCTGGAATCTGCCGTCTATGATCACGTTCCGGATTATTCAGGGCTTGGGAGGCGGCACGCTCATACCCATTTCGCAGGCAATACTGCGGGAAACATTTCCTTCCGAAGAACAAGGGGTCGCTACAGGTATCTACGGGATCGGCACCATTTTGGGCCCGGCTTTAGGGCCGACTCTTGGGGGCTTTATCACCGACAATTACTCCTGGCCGTGGATATTCTATATTAACGTGCCTATCGGCATCATAAATATCCTCCTCGTGACGCAGTTTATCCAGGATCCACCGTATCTCGTCCGGGAGAAAGGCAAGTTTGATGTTACAGGCCTCTTCTTTCTGGCGGCAGGTCTCGGAACACTCCAGATCCTTTTAGAGAGAGGCAATGAGAAAGATTGGCTCGCTTCGAATTTCATCAAGTATCTTGCCGTGGCAGCTTCAGTGAGCCTCGTTGTCTTCATATGGCGGGAGCTGACCACAGACAAGCCGGCAGTAGATTTAAAGATACTCAAGGATACCAACTTTGCCTCTGCAACGGCTGTGAACGGTGTTCTCGGCATGGGCCTTCTTGCAGGCCTCTTTGCCATGCCGCTCTTCCTCCAGCAGCTTCTCGGCTTTCCGGCCACTGACTCCGGGCTGGCACTACTGCCGAGAGGCCTTGCCATGGCTATTGTCATGCCCGTTGCAGGCAGGATGTACAACAGGCTGGGGCCGAAAGTGCTCGTAGGCGCAGGGCTATTCGTGAGTGGCTTTTCCTTCTACCAATTTTCACGCCTTTCACTCGCTACCGGCTACTGGGATATCTTTTGGCCGCAGTTCTACCTGGGGGCGGGCTTCGGTCTCGTTTTCGTTTCTCTCGCCACCGCGGGACTATCTACTATTGAAAAACCGCACATGACCGCTGCGGTAGGACTCTTCACCGTGGTCCGACAGTTATCGGGTAGCGTGGGTATTGCTCTTGCTGCAACGTTTCTGACCCGCGGAGAGGCATTGAATCGGGCCATACTCATACAGCACGTGACGCCATACAGAGATACAGCGTCTCAATCATTGGACGCGCTATCATCATTCCTGCTATCCAAGGGATTGGATCCCTACGCCGCGAGCACGGGGGCTGTCACGATCGTGGAAAGGACGGTCGAAAGGCAGGCGACCATGCTCGCGTTCAACCATGTCTATCTCCTGATCACGGCTGCGTTTGTCCTCTCTTTGCCGATGATTGTGTTGATTAATGACGTGCAGAGAAACAAGCGCAAAGAACTGCTCCAGGAGGGAGAGCTATAAGCCTTATATAAGTAACCGGCTGGACGAAGAAAACGAGGCCTTATCGGGCGCCTCGTCAACGGAGAGCCGTGGGTACCCTTTCGGGATGGTACAGGGACGCATGTGCACGCTCAAGTTCCTTCCTGATCTCGATATGCTGAGGGCATTTCTCTTCACATTTGCCACACTGCGTGCAGGAGGTTGCCTGTTGGTTGGGAGAGAGCATGAGCGAGTAGCGAATTGATGCCAGATTAGAGTCGTCGAAGATATACTGGTCATTATACATAGAAAAAATTCCGGGTATGGCAACGCCATTCTCGCAGGGCATGCAATAGGCGCAGCCGGTACAATTCACGCGGACCGCTTCCCTATAAACATTCTTGACCTTGTTAATCAAGGCAAGTTCATCGTCGGAGAGCGAGTTCGCTCTGCCATCGTCCGCAATTCTGATATTTTCCACGAGCTGGTCCATGTTGCTCATGCCGCTCAATACCACGGATACCTCGGGGTGGTTCCAGACCCAGCGTAGCGCCCACGCTGCGGCACTCCTCTTTACGGTTGCCGTATCCCAGAGGGTCTTCACTTTCGCAGGAATCGGTTCTGCGAGCTGCCCACCTCTCACCGGTTCCATGATTACCACTCCGATGCCCCTGGATGCGGCGTAGAAAAGGCCCGTCTTGCCGGCCTGATGATTTTCGTCATAATAGTTATACTGAATCTGACATACAGCCCAGTCGTAATAATCCACGACCTCCTTAAATAACATTACGTCGTCGTGAAAGGAAAAGCCGACCTTGCGGGCCCGCCCGTCCTTCTGTATGCGGTCGAGAAAGGAGGTTATATTCAGTGTTTTCAGCTTATCCCACGCCGGCCGGTTGACTCCGTGTACCAGGTAGATATCGAGATAGGGCGTATCCAGTTTCTTAAGTTGTTCGTCGAGAAGCCGGTCGTAATCAGCTTCGGTCTCAACAAACCGAGGGAGCAGCTTCGTCACGAGATAGACCCTGTCACGGTAAGGTTTAATATACTTCCCCAGAACGGGTTCGCTCTTACCCGTGTGGTATGGATAAGCTGTATCGAAATAGTTGATGCCGTGGCGCACGGCGTAGTCGATCATACTTTTCGTCTTTTCTTCATCGATGACGCTCCTGGGATCGAAGCCATCCATTGGAGTCTTGTTCCCGCCAACGACCGGCAGGCGCATGGCGCCGAACCCAAGAATAGAAACCTCAAAGCCTGTCTTCCCGAGTTGCCTGTAGAGCATGTAATCCTCCTTTTATCCTGTGCTGTGCTTCTTTGCGGATTAAATTCATCCGGTCGTACGTAAATTATAATCCAAAATTACGATAATAGCTCGTAACCGGACTGGCCTCCATATCGTTTCCCGTTCCATTATTGATTTCTTGTACAAATTGTAGCGTATCCTATGTCCTCAAGAAAGAAAAGGCAACTGTGCTTTTCTTCCGAAAGACTGTATGATATACTCCGGCTGGAACAAGTCCGGCTACGGAGGATACACAACACATCAAAACGTCTTTGAGAAACACAACATACTGGCCGTGGTACATAGTCACCGCCTCCTTTGTTATGCTCTTTTTCAATTCGGGCGCGTCCTATGCCCTCGGGGTATTATTCAAACCCATCATCAGGGAATTCGGCTGGAGCAGAAGCGCTGTTTCTTTCGTATTTATGATGAACATGATCGTCTTCGCCATTGCGCTCACGGTCGTGGGCAGACTCTATGACCGCTTCGGGCCGAAATGGATCATCATAATCTCCGCGCTTCTTCTTGCCATGGGGTTCGTTCTCACATCTTTGGTGCATACATTCGGCCAGTTCTTCTTTTCCTATGGGCTTATGGCTGCGGCCGGTCCGGCGGGGCTCGGCGTTCCCCTGGTGTCTACAGTCGTAAGTAAATGGTTTGAGAAAAGGCGCGGACTGGCGCTCAGCATTTCCCTTGCAGGAAGCTCCATGGGGGCATTCATCCTCATCCCCGCATTGAGTCTCGGCGCGTCTTCATACGGGTGGAGGTCCGCTTTCCTTTGCCTTGGACTCACTATACTCGTGATAGACTGCCTCATCGCACTATTTGTGATGAAGGGCGATCCGCACCACCTCAAGATGGCGCCATTCGGCGCGGTGCCGAAGAAGCCCGAGGGGGCAGCCGGAACAGCTCCAGTTTCCGGGCAGCCAGCAAGTATGGGACTGAGAGCCGCAGCGCGCACCCGCTCCTTCTGGCTTTTTCTCGTGGTAATGTTCATCTGCGGCAGCGGCGACTTCTTCGCAACCACGCATTTTATCAATTTCGCTACGGATATCGGGATTCCCTCATTTACCGCCGGAAAGATGATGGGATTATTCGGCCTCATGAGCATGGTTGGCGTAATCCTTACCGGACCCGTTGCCGACAGGATCGGTTCAAAGGTCCCTATCATTGTGACATTCTTCTTGCGGTTTGCGCTCTACGTCTTTGTGCTCAAGTACAAGACGGCGCAGGCTCTGTATGTCTACGCCCTTCTCTTCGGATTCACACAGCTCGTTACCGCGCCGCTCGCACCCATGCTCATGGGGCGCCTCTACGGTTTCGGATTCATCGGTATCCTCGCCGGCGTGGTCAATACCGTTCATTTCCTGGGCGGTGGATTTTGGGCCTACGCAACCGGCCTCATCTTTGACCTCACCGGCAGTTACCAGTTAGCCTTTGTCCTGTCCGCGGCCATGGCCATGATCGCCGTTATCTGCGGACTATTTATCGCGGAGAAACGACATGGGTAAGTACAGGATGGAGTGCGCGACACCAACTACGATCGACGGGTTACAATTGACGATTGACATTTACCGCGCAAATCTAACATAAGTGTTTCAATATACAAGGATGATCGGGAGAGGCCTTAAACAAAGCATTCTCAAATCTCTGCCTGGTCAACTACGTTCCCGATCGGTGCCCTTAGCAGCAAGGATCGTTATTTCCGCCTTTGCTTCTTGATTCAGATAATCCCACAATCCGAGCCTTACCAGCGTCTCAACCCTGGGGATGCCATATTCGTTCCACCCCCGCTCCCGATAATAGACTTGTATCAGGCTCCGGAGCTTTTCCTTTCTGTCCTTAAGCAGAACGCTGCGTCTCTCCGAAAGGCCCATGGAGGAGACTTCCGATCGGGACTTCCCCAAAACTGCGCCGACCTCGCGGTCGTTATACATGCACTATTCCTCTTTAGGATGTTAGGCGTAGCACGTTTCAAAGGCCTCTATCTTTCCGGCCGAAGCGATTTTTGATGGATGACGAAGCGACAAGGGCGCGCGCCGGAAGCTAGTGTTCATTGGTTTACACTGCTTTAACCGGATACCCGCAACCGACCAACTATGATCGATTACAAAGATTCTCAATGCCGGTGGTAAATGTTGAGCATCGCGCGATTTCTCCCGTTGGCTACTTCTGCAACTTATTTTCTATATCGTCCGCAGCGGCAAAATAAAAAGCTTTGCCTTGTTTGTACTTCTTGAGCAGTCCGATCTCATAGAGCTCAAGCAGATCGGCCCTGGCGGTTTGATGGACTACATCGTAGCGTTGCATATGAGATTTTATCGAAAAGGTAAGTGATTTATCTTGAAGTGCTTTCTTGAGAATATCTTTCTGGCGATAATTCAAGGACGGATAGCTTGACCACTGCTGTGTCGCATAGCCGAGTTCCGATTGCTTACGCTCAATATACCGTTTCAATTCTTTGATGGCAACCGATATAGCTCTCAAATGGTACACAATGAAGTACGTCATATCCCCTGCATCGACTTCCGAATAAAGGAATGATCTATAGTATTGAGTCCGGCTCTTCAGTATAACTCTGGAAATAGACATGTATTCGAAAAGCCAGTATCTGCTCTTAAGCATATACCAGTAAAAAAGCGCCCTTGCCGTTCTTCCATTGCCGTCGTTGAAGGGGTGAACGTAGGCCAGCCAGAAATGAAGGATTATTGCTTTCACGACAGGATGGATGAACTCCTCTTCTTTTTCATTTGAAAACTTGCACAAACCGCCAATGAATTCTTCGATCCTATCAGGGGCCGGAGGATCATGCAGAATATTTCCTTCATAATCGTAAACACGGATCGGCTCATCCTCAAGGATTCGGAACCTACCTGAATGTTTCGGATCGTCAAGAGTATCATGTGTCATCGATCCCTGGAGGCTATTGAGTAATTCGGCAGTGAGCGACTGATCAACGAGCGTTTTAATTCGTGAGATCGTAAGATAATTGTTATATATCATCTGTTCAGATCGATCTTTCGGCTTCCGGCCGGAATCGAACATTTCCCTGGCCACTTTTCTTGTGGTTACCGCACCTTCAATCTGGCTCGACGCAATGGCCTCTTCTACAATGGACTTCATCAAATATCGCTTCTTCTCGGAAGAGTATACAAATGGGCTTTCAGTGGAGATAAAGCCGCCTGCATCCCGATCTATCTCATGAAGGTATTCCAGAGCACAATCCGGTAGCCAATATTTAAAGAGATTTCCTGCCTTGTCTTCCAGGGGGATCATTTTCATATTCAAGGCTCTGAACGTTCTGAGCAGCTTCCAAGCGCCCTCCGCATGCGCCTTGTCCGGCACTATGTGCTTGAATCGGTCCCAATAGAGGTACTCCCTGTTGGCTTTTTTGAAATATCCCGATAGCGCCGAAAAAAACGAGATTTCCTCAGCACTCAGTTTAGTCCAGTCAGGGGCTTTCTCCGGAATCTTCATGCTAATTTCCTGCTAATTATTTTAGCATTAGCATTTAAATCTGTCAACAAATAAATGCTAATTATCCAGCGATTAGTATTTTACCAAATTGACCATCAAACATTTTTCGGCATTAGTCTTTGGGCCACTAATGACAAGATTTTAGTAATATTTTCAATCATTCACCATATTGCTAATTATCTGCTAATCTTTCTAGTATTAGTATTTGCCTCTATGTGGATTCAGTTTTATTAAACTATTGCCACAGCGTAACTCCTTATTAAAGGATATCCCATTCTTCTTTCGCAAGGAAAACCCATTGAGAAGAACATGTCGTCGTTTTCTGGCCGAAACGATTCTTGATGCATGATGCGAAAGCGAGGCATCGCCCTCCGCGGTATATCAAAGATCATGCGGGACACTCATGCACTATCCCTCTCTAGGATGTTAGGCGTAGCGCGTGTCGAAGACCGGCATTTTCCTGGCCGAAGCGATTTTTGATGGATTGCACGAAACGCGAAAATTGAGGCGCGCAGGCCAATGTCCATTGGCACAGACTGATTCAACCGGGTACCCGCAACCGACCAACTATGATCTATTGCAAAGATTCTCCA
>DATKMQ010000099.1 GCA_035541755.1 Syntrophorhabdaceae bacterium | reverse complement strand
AATGGTGAAGCCTATACCCTCAAAGCCACCCGACTGACTGGCTATGGCGGCGTTTACCCCGATCACCTGGCCATAAAGATTGAGCAGAGGGCCACCGCTGTTGCCCGGATTAATGGCGGCGGATGTCTGAAGAAAATCCTGAAAGGCGCTCTTATCGGTGATGTCCGTTCGATGTTTGGCGCTGATAATCCCCTGAGTGACCGACTTTTCCAGGGCGCGCGGCGCGCCGATAGCCACGACCCACTCGCCGACCTCAGTTGCATCGGAATCGCCGAAGGTTACGCAAGGGAGTGGTTTTCCTGCCGCAATGTGGACCACTGCGAGGTCTGTCTTGGCGTCACCGCCAACGAGTTTTGCCGGATATCGGGCCCCATCCGCGAGCGTGACCTGGATTTTGGTTGCGCCACCGGCAACGTGATAATTCGTGAGGATATCTCCTTGAGCGGTGATGATCATGCCCGATCCCAATCCCTTCATCTCCTGCCTGAACCTTCGCGGCATTCTGGGTATGCCGAAGAAACGCCTGAAAAAGGGGTCGTTTTCAAATGGGCCAAAAGGGTTCTCTATGATCCGGCTCTCGGTCACCTCAACATAAACCACAGCAGACATGGTTTGACTTGCAACCTGTTCGACGGCCGCGGTTAAATCGATTGCCCCTTTTGGTTTTTCCTGGATCTTGATTGCGGCATTTCCCCCGTCCAAACGCGCATCCGAGCAGCTCATAAGGGTTAGGGCTATAATAATCAAACCGATTACGCGCCTATAACCGTACTTCACGATCATACTCTCCTTATTACGTAGACTCTATGATTCGGACAGACCTCACAAAGCGTTAGAATGCCTTAAGTCTCAGGCGCAATCTAAGCCTGGTTCCAGGTTCTGTCAACCTTAAGAGAGGCTGATGCGGCTCTTGATTTTGCCGAACCCACATCTATACTCCCCGTCACTTCCGCGAAGAATTCTTCTCATGAATCAAAACAGTATTGAACTTGACGCGCATACAAATCACACATGGATTCTTCCCTTTCTCAAATTTATTGAATTTTTCCTTGACAATCGTAAAGATATTAAATATTAAGTTATTATGTTTTAAAATAAGATGATTTACTTCGTTACATGGATCTCCTTTGCGAAACGGATTCATGAAGGGATCTTGTTAAGAGGTGATTGTCGGATGGTGCGCGCAACCAAAGGTGACATATTGGGCCTCGAGGAAATCTCCTTTAAGAAAGTCAGGATTTCGGACCAGGTAGAAGGGATACTCAAGGAGTTGGTGTTGAAACGCAATGCCGGCGACAAAATTCCCTCGGAAGATGAGATATCTCGCCAATTGAGCGTAAGCAAGGTGACCGTACGCGAAGCGTTAGGGCACCTCGAAGCACAGGGGCTCATCGAAAGGCGTCGTGGCGTCTACGGCGGGACCTTTGTAGCGGAGCCGACCTCTGGAAAGATGAGCGAGATCATCATGAACTACTACTGCATGGGCAATGTTTCGCCGGAACATCTTGTGGAATTCCGGTTCACCCTCGAGCCCACCCTTGCCATGCTCGCCGCTGAGAGGATTACCGACTCAGAGATGGATGGCTTGAAGAAGATCATTGATGCCATTAAGGCCGGATTAGATGAGGCGCGCACCGCTGAAGACCGAAGATCGTGTAGGGCCAAGGCGCTCGAATTTCACGCGCTCGTGGCCGATGCCTGTCACAACCCCCTTTTCAGCCACTTGATGAGGGCCATGACTGATGTGTTTGAAAAGGTCCTCAACCAGGTTCCGCTCCTTGACCCGGAAATAGGCCGCTACGACCTTGAGCACTGCAGGCAGGTTTATGAGGCCTTTGAGCGGCGTGACCGTGCCAGGGCCTACAACCTCATGGCAAAACATTTCGACAAGCTCAAGCAGTACATCGCCGGCATTGACAGGGTGGCACCCACCGAATATGAGTAACAAGGAGGCAGGCGTGGACATACTGTTCGAAAATTGCAGGATCATTGACGGAAAGGGTGGCGTGATCGAGCGGGGATTCGTGGCGGTTGAAGGGAACCGGATACATGCGGTGGGCGATAGCAGCGGGAACAGGCCTCACGCCCGGGAGGCAATAGACCTTACAGGATTAACCCTGCTTCCCGGTATTATCGACTCCCATGTGCACCTCTCTCTGAACGCGGACGCAGACCCCATGGCCTCCTTTGGTCGTGACAGCGACTTCATGATAGCCTACAAATCGCAAAAGAACGCTTACAGGACACTGCTTGCGGGCATTACTACAGTCCGCGATCTGGGATCAACGAGCGATATCGGCATCCACTTGAGAAACGCTGTGGCGAGCGGTATCGTTACGGGCCCCCGTATCCTCTCAAGTGGCAAATGTATATGTATGACCGGCGGTCATGGCTGGACCATGGGCCGCGAAGCAGACGGCGAGGCTGAAGTGAAAAAGGCGGTGCGTGAGCAGTTAAAAGCGGGCGCCGACGTGATAAAGATAATGGCAACGGGCGGCGTCATGACCCAGGGTGTGGAGTCGGGTGCGCCCCAGTATACCTTTGAAGAGCTCAAGGCCGGAACGGAGGAAGCCCACAAGGCCGGGCGCAAAGTCAGTTCACACGTCCAGGGGATCGTGGGTTTGAGAAATGCGCTCAAGGCCGGCATTGAATCAATAGAACACGGCAATATGATCGACGAAGAGACGGTCGCCATGCTGCTTGAGCGCAACGCTTACCTCGTCCCAACCCTATCCGCACCGCACAACATACTGAAAAATGGCGAGGGGAGCGGCATTCCAGCCTATGTTATGGAGAAGACCAGGCGTGTCGCAGGCGCCCACGTGGAGTCGGCAAAGTTGGCCTATACGAGAGGAGTTACGATCGTCATGGGCACTGACGCAGGCACACCCTTTAATCTCCACGGCGCCAACATGAAGGAGTTGGAACTGCTCTGCCGTATCGGTCTTACGCCAATGGAATCGATCATTTCCGCCACTTCGACCGCTGCCCGTCTTCTGGGACTCGATAAAGAACTGGGTGTCGTGGAAGACGGCAAGCTCGCCGACTTGATCGTAATTGAGGGCAACCCGCTTGATGATATCACCATACTGCAAGAGCAGGAGCGGGTTCTGGCGATCATGAAAGACGGTACGTTCTACAAGAAGCTCATTGCTTCAGCCAAGCGCTGAATTGGAGGTCACTCGTTGAAGATCAAGAGCGTCGAAGTCTTTCCGGCCCCGCTTCCTCTACGAAAGCCATTTGCGATCGCCCTGGGCGTTATGACCCACTCGCCGAACGTAGTCGTACGGATAAAGACCGACGAAGGCGTCACGGGCTACGGCGAGGCGTCAACATGGCATGTGGTCTACGGATATGACCAGCGTTCTCTGGTCCAGGCTATTAAGCAGTACCTTACACCCGCCGTGATCGGCATGGACCCGTTTGATATAGAAGGAATAGTGAAGAGGATGGATTCCGTGCTCCCGAAGAACCGCATGGCCAAGGCAGGCGTGGAAACGGCCTGCCAGGACGTGAGGGCAAAAGCAGTGGGTTTGCCGCTCACGCGTCTTCTGGGCGGGGCCACCCCTCAAGCCATCGAAGTGTTGGCAGCGGTCGATATTGTGCCTGTTGCCGAGGCCGAATCCTTGACGAGACTCTGGGTGGAGAAGGGATTTGGATGCATCAAAATAAAGGTGGGCCTCAATGTATCGGAGGACATCGAACGGGTGCGGGTGGTGCGCGAGACCGCCGGACCAGCGATAAGGCTTCGCGTCGACGGCAACCAGGGATACGATAGGGCTCAAGCCATGAAGGCCTGTAAAGCCTTCGAGGCCTTCGACCTCCAGTGGATCGAACAACCTCTTCCTGATTGGGATTTTGATGGTCTGGCCGAGCTCGCGCGGGCCTTCTCGACCCCCATTGCGGTAGACGAAAGCATCACGGGACTCCACGATGTGTACCGTGTAGCAAGATCGGGTGCAGCCGATGTGATCAATATAAAGATCGCAAAATGTGGCGGCATCAGCAATTCTCTCAAGATCGCTCATGCGGCCGAATCGGCCGGACTACCCTGTTTCCTTGGAGGTTGCATCGAGACAGGCGTTGGAACCGCTGCGGCCCTTCATTTTGCAGCGAGTTGCCCCAATCTCGTCCCCGAAATTGAGATGCCGGGGAGCGACGTTTTTACCGACGATTTGCTTATGGAACCTCTTGTCGTAAATAATGGTACAATACCCTTGCCGCAGAAACCGGGCATCGGAGTGGACGTGAACGAGGATAAGCTCGTAATGTATGGGGACCTCGCGCGAAAGCTCTGGTCTGAGACATGAGGCTATGAAGGACAAATCAATTATTAAGGAGGAAGCCATGAAAAAGGGTTTTCTGGTTGTTTTAGTGGGGATGGCACTGCTCTTCGCTTGTTCCCTGGGTTACGCTTCGAAAGACGAGGTCGTGGTCTGCCAGGGGGCAGAGGTCAATTCCCTGGACCCGGCGCGTCATAACTCCGTCACGGACGAGAATTACGCGGTCCAGGTCTTCGACTCTCTGTACTTTTTCGACGCGAACGGGATACCACAGCCCCGCCTCGCCCTCTCCCACAAAGTGATCAATGACACCACCTGGGAATTCAAGCTTCGTAAGGGGGTTAAATTCCATGACGGAACGGTACTCACGGCCAAGGACGTGAAATTCTCTATCGACCGAATGATTGACCCTCAGGTCAAAGCACTCTTCGGCACGTTCTACAGCACCATAAAAGAAGTAACCGTCGTGGATGATTACACGGTCAGAATCATTACCAAGTCGCCCGATCCAATTCTGCTCAACCGGTTAAGCTTGAGCGGGTGGATCCTGCCGGCGGATCTCGTCCAGAAGCAGGGCGCCGAAACCTTCTTCCAGAAGCCCATCGGCACCGGGCCTTTTAAATTCGTAAGCTGGAGCAGAAACGACCGCATGATTCTCGAGGCCAACCAGAACTACTGGGGCGGTGCGCCGAAATTCAAAAGACTCGTAATCAGGCCGGTCCCTGAGATCGCCGCCCGCGTCGCCGAGCTCCAGACCGGGAACGCAGATGTGATCAGCAGTGTGCCGCCTTTTCTTCTTGGAAAGCTAAAGGAAATGCCTAACGTCACGGTGCAGCCCGTACTCTCCGGTCGGACCATCTTTGTGTACATCAACACGTACGGCCAGGACGCCCTCAAGAACAAGAAAGTCCGTCAGGCCCTAAACTATGCCATAGACCGGAAATCGATCATCGATAGTATCCTATCCGGTGCAGGCGTACCCAATGCCGTGGCAATCACCAAGTATCACTTCGGCTTCGATCCCACACTCAAGCCTTATACCTACGACCCCGCCAAAGCCAAGAAACTCTTGGCCGAGGCCGGCTACCCCAATGGCTTCAAGGTTGAGTTCTTAAGCCCGAGCGGAAGGTACGTGATGGACAAGGAGATCGCCGAGGCGGTCGCAAAGATGCTGAACGCCATCGGCGTGCAAACAGAATTTAAGGTTATGGAGTGGGGCACTCTGGTTCAGATTTATTCGGGTAAGAAACTGAAAGACCTGGGCTTCATCGGATGGGGCAACACCCTCTCTGACGCCGATGGTACATACGGTCCATATTTCGGCAGCGCGGAATCTCCCTTTTCCTACTACACCACACCCGCTCTTGCCGACAAGCTCAACAAGGCCCGAACCACCATGGACAAGAAGAAGCGTCTCGCAATGTACAAACAGATACAGGCCGAAATTTTTGACGAAGCCCCTCTGATCTTCCTGTATCAGCAGGTGGACAACTACGTGACATCCAAGGAATTGAAGGGATTTCAGGCTCGTGGTGACGAATTCCTCCTTTTCTATAATGTAAGCAAGTAAGACGCGCGAAAGCCTACAGGGAAGGGGGGGTAACCCCCTTCCCAAACAAAGGAGAAGGTCTTTGGGTCTATACATCGTTCGAAGGCTCTGGCACTCGGTCATCGTGGTCTTCGGGGTAATCGTCATCACCTTTCTCATAGCCCGGGTTATGGGAGATCCAGTAGCGCTGCTTTTGCCTCCGGACGCGAGCAAGGAACAACGGATCGCCATGACACACGAACTGGGGCTCGATAAACCCCTGTACGTGCAACTCGCCGTCTACGTAGGGCAGGTAGTGCGGGGCGATTTCGGAAAGTCCTTCCGGTACAACCAGCCTGTGTTAAGACTCGTGCTCGAAAAATTCCCGGCAACTCTCTATCTTACGATTGTGGCTACGATCATCTCCATCATGATTTCTCTGCCGCTCGGGGTAATCTCTGCGGTACGAAGGGGCACGATTACGGACAGGATCGGGATGGGGCTTGCCGTGCTCGGTCAATCGATCCCCAATTTCTGGGCAGGCATCATGTTAATCCTGCTCTTCGCCGTGAAGTTCAGGCTTTTTCCTCCGTCCGGATATGCGGGGTGGAACGCGGTAATCCTGCCCGCCTTCACCCTTGCGTTGTTCTTTGCTGCGGCCACGGCGCGCCTGACCCGGTCAAATGTGCTCGACGAACTTGATGCCGACTACGTGCGCTACGCCAGACTCAAAGGGGTGCCGGAAAGGACCGTGCTTCTGCGCCACGTGATACGGAACGCCTTCATCAGCATTCTCAACATGGTTGCCCTCCAGTTCGGCCTGCTTTTGGGAGGAGCGGTCATCACCGAGTTCATATTCTCCTGGCCGGGAATCGGAAGGCTCTCTATCGATGCTATCTACGGCCGCGATTTTCCGGTGGTGCAGGCAACGGTCATCATTACGGCTTCCTGTTTCATTCTGATCAACCTCTTCGTGGACGTCGTCTATATGGCGACAGACCCGAGGGTGAAGAGAGGATAAGATGGCTGGTAAGAACTCCACAGACAATGAAACGAGGAAAGCTGAACAGAAGATCAAATTCAGGATGCTCATCCGCCGGATCCCCAAAATCCCGGCGGCGATTATTCTGCTCCTCTTTATCTCGTCCGTCTCCGCCCAGTGGATCGCCCCTCATGACCCCACGGCCCAGACCTTGCTCGACGCCTTGAAGCCGCCTGTGTGGCTTAAGGGCGGTTCAGCCTCCTATATTCTCGGCACAGATGCCCTAGGCAGGGACGTACTGAGCCGGATCATCTACGGATCGCGGGTATCGGTTATCGTCGGGTTCGCCGGGGTGTTGCTTTCCGCTTTTGTGGGCACCCTTCTCGGCATGATCGCCGGTTACTCGGGAGGCAAAATCGACTCCGTTATCATGCGATTCACCGACATGATGCTTTCCATGCCGTACATCCTCATTGCGATGGCCATCATCGCGGCCATCGGTCCGAGCCTCACAAACATCATTATCGCCCTCGCTCTGTGCAACTGGGTCGGCTACACGAGGATTATACGCTTTGAGTCCATGAAGCTCTCCACGGCAGAGTTCGTGGATATGGCCGTCATCTCCGGTTCCGGCAGGTTTAGGAACCTCTTCGTCCACATCCTGCCCAATGTGCTCAACACGGTTTTAGTACTCGCTACCCTCGACGTAGGAAAGATGATCATATTCGAGGCCGCCCTCTCCTTTTTGGGTCTAGGCGTACAGCCCCCTACGGTTACGTGGGGCGGTCTATGCGCCGACGGCAGAAGCAATCTCAGTTTCGGCTGGTGGATTGCCACTTTTCCCGGCATCGCCATCGTCATGACCTGTCTTGCCGGAAACCTGATCGGGGACTGGCTCAGGGATGAGCTTGATCCGCGCCATCAACTGAGGACCTGATATATGGACGAGAAGATCCTTGAAGTGAAAGGCCTGCACATCCATTTTTCCACGGACCGGGGTGTCATCCGTGCCGTGGAAGGGGTCGATTTCTTCATCAGGAAACGGGAAGTACTGGGACTCGTGGGCGAATCGGCGAGCGGGAAAAGTGTGATAGGTCAGGCGCTCGTGGGGGTGGTCGCAAAACCGGCCGGCAGAATCGTGTCCGGAGAGATCCTCTTTAACGGCCAGGATATCTTGAAGAAGAGCGAGACAGAAGTCGAAAAGATACGAGGCAGCGAGATTACCTTCATCCCCCAGGACCCTACAACCGCGTTGAACCCTTTACTCTCCGTGGGGTTTCAGATCTCCGAGGCCTTCAAATATCATCGGACACTCAAGGTGGACGACATGGCCGCCGAAGTGATTAAGGTCATGCAGGTCGTCAACATCCCCTCTCCCGAGCAGCGCCTGAAGGACTACCCGCACCAGTTAAGCGGTGGGCTCAAACAACGGGTGATTATCGCAACCGCTCTTGCCTGCCGCCCCGACCTGCTCATCGCAGACGAGCCCACAAGCGCCCTCGATGTGACCATCCAGATGCAAATCATAAAGCTCATCCGGGAAATCCAGGACCGATTCCACATGACCATGCTGCTCATTACGCACAATTTGGGTCTCGTGGCCAAGATGTGCAACAGAGTGGCGGTGCTCTACTGTGGAAGGATCGTGGAGGAGGCGCCCACAAAGGAACTCTTCAAACGCCCCCGGCATCCCTACACCAAGGGGCTTCTCGCCTCGCTGCCTAAAGGCGAGAAGGGAAAGGTTGAACTCTACACGATCCCGGGTCAGCTCCCCAATCCTCTCTATCATCCGGAGGGATGCCACTTCTCACCCCGCTGCGACTTAAGCACCGGGAAATGCAAAGAAGTGCCCGTCATGGAACAGGCAGGAGAAGACCATCGGGTCAGATGCTGGCGGTGGAGGGAGATGTGATGGGAAATATCATCGAAATCAATGATCTCAAGAAGTATTTCCCCATATCATCGGGTTTTCTCAAGAAAAGGGTGCGTCACTTGAGGGCTGTTGATCAGGTCTCCTTCGCCATTGAAGAAGGCGAGACCTTTGGTCTCGTCGGAGAGTCGGGGTGCGGCAAAACCACCATCGGCAAGATCCTGCTCAAGCTCTACGAGCCCTCGGGGGGCTCGATCCGATTTAAAGGCGAGGACGCGACCTCCTTGA